>NZ_QTQH01000065.1:0-205 GCF_003853805.1 Burkholderia sp. Bp8994 | reverse complement strand
TCGATGTATCTCAAGATGATTCGAACTTAATGTTCGGCTCAATTGGAATACGGCACAACGCGAGAACTCAACCTGTAACGCGCTCTGCATCGGGCCCTCGTAAGCGCTAAAGCGCTAACGATGGCCGAGAGACAGACTCGTTATAGGGTCAAGCGAACAAGTGCATGTGGTGGATGCCTTGGCGATCACAGGCGATGAAGGACGC
>NZ_QTQH01000064.1:0-206 GCF_003853805.1 Burkholderia sp. Bp8994 | reverse complement strand
CCGATCGAGCTATTCGCCGACGACAGGCCGGTCGACGTGGAAGTCGAAAGCGACGCAACCGAGCTGTTGGTCGAGCTCAGGCCGGTGGACAGCGAGCTGATACCGGTCGAAGTCGAGGTGGACAGCGAGCCGATCGAGCTATTAGCCGACGACAGGCCGGTCGACGTGGAAGTCGAAAGCGACGCAACCGAGCTGTTGGTCGAGCT
>NZ_QTQH01000063.1:0-206 GCF_003853805.1 Burkholderia sp. Bp8994 | reverse complement strand
CTGTCGACCTCCACGTCGACTGGCCTGTCGTCGGCAACCAGCTCGATCGGCTCGTTGTCCACGTCGACCTCGACGGGCATCAGCTCGCTGTCGACGGGCCTCAGCTCGACCGACAGCTCGGTCGCTTCGCTGTCGACTTCCACGTCGACCGGCCTCTCGTCGGCAACCAGCTCGATCGGCTCGTTGTCCACGTCGACCTCGACGGG
>NZ_QTQH01000062.1:0-215 GCF_003853805.1 Burkholderia sp. Bp8994 | reverse complement strand
ATGTATCGGCTGTCGTTCTTTAACAATCTGGAAGAAGTAAGTAATTTGGATAGCGGAAGCGTCTTGAGATGGACGTGGAAACTATCCGGGTTGTGATTGTATCGATGTATCTCAAGATGATTCGAACTCTATGTTTGACTCAATTGGAATACGGCACAACGCGAGAACTCAACCTGTAGCGACTGTCGACGAGACAGACTCGTTATAGGGTCAAG
>NZ_QTQH01000061.1:0-309 GCF_003853805.1 Burkholderia sp. Bp8994 | reverse complement strand
GCCTACGTGCTGGCGCACGCACCGTACAGTCTCGCCAATGCTGACGGCCCGAACAAGTCCGACACATTCATGGATTCATGGTCGCAACGCGCGACGAAAGACGGCAGCGGCCGGCGTGGACGACAAACCTACGCCGCGCGCACGAAGACATTCGGCAAATTCCTCTCGATCATCGGTGCTCGAAAAGCATACGAACAGCCTGCCGACAAAATCGATGAGGACATGGAAAACGAGCGGGTCTCGCCGACCAGCAATCGGTCTTATGCGGCGCAAGAGGATCGCGCGAGGCACGGATTGAATGAATCGACG
>NZ_QTQH01000060.1:0-351 GCF_003853805.1 Burkholderia sp. Bp8994 | reverse complement strand
GATCCTCGTCGAGTCGAACGACAGCGTCGAGCCGCTGGCCGTCGCGAAGATCCTGAAGGCGCTGGTCGACAAGGAACGGCCGCAACTGGTGATCCTCGGCAAGCAGGCGATCGACGACGATTCGAACCAGACGGGCCAGATGCTGGCCGCACTGGCAGGTCTGCCGCAAGCGACGTTTGCATCGAAGGTCACGATCGCGGACGGCAAGGCAACGGTTGCACGCGAAGTCGACGGTGGCGCGGAAACGCTGTCGCTGACGCTGCCGGCGGTGGTCACGACCGACCTGCGCCTGAACGAGCCGCGCTACGTGACGCTGCCGAACATCATGAAGGCGAAGAAGAAGCCGCTGGA
>NZ_QTQH01000059.1:0-356 GCF_003853805.1 Burkholderia sp. Bp8994 | reverse complement strand
GTCCCCTTCGTCTAGAGGCCTAGGACATCACCCTTTCACGGTGAGTACAGGGGTTCGAATCCCCTAGGGGACGCCAGGATTCAGCGGCGTTTCGTAGTAGAAGTGTCGCAACGCTTGCAGGACGTGAACGAGGTCCTGCAGGTGAGAGTGAAGAAAGTTGGAGCGGTAGTTCAGTCGGTTAGAATACCGGCCTGTCACGCCGGGGGTCGCGGGTTCGAGCCCCGTCCGCTCCGCCAGAACAAAGCCCGTTCAAATGAACGTTTTGAGCGGGCTTTTGTGTTAAAGATGTAAGCAGTACGTTGTCCCCTTCGTCTAGAGGCCTAGGACATCACCCTTTCACGGTGAGTACAGGGGTT
>NZ_QTQH01000058.1:0-490 GCF_003853805.1 Burkholderia sp. Bp8994 | reverse complement strand
TCAATGTCCGGCGCGCTTCCATGCGCATCAGCGCGCGGTCCTCGTAACGTTGTCCAGCTTCCGTTGCGGCCGTACCTCGGGCGACGCTGTCCTCGTTCTTTGCCTTGTACTGGTCGTACGGATCGTCAGCGCGCTTGTCTGCATCGCTCTTGTTCGCGTCGCGCCAAGCAGCCGGCGGATCGTTGCCTTCGTTGAAGTCGCTGATCGCGTCGCCGTCCCTGGTCTCGACTGACTTGCCGAATCGCAAGGCCTTCGGCGGGAATGGCTCGTCAAGCGCCGGAGCATCCGCCACCACTATCCAGCCCTTCGGCGGATCGGCGTTCACGCGGAGCATGTTCAATGCCGAACTGATGCCGGTCACGACGAACAGGAGTGGCGCAGTCACAAGCGTTGCCGCCACGCCCAGAACCGATTCATTTCCTTTGACCGCGCCGACGAGATTGAATTTGGCCGGCGGCGACGGCGGATACCAGAACCCCGGCTTCGTTCC
>NZ_QTQH01000057.1:0-573 GCF_003853805.1 Burkholderia sp. Bp8994 | reverse complement strand
AACCATGGCAAGCGAACCGATTCGCGATCCCGCGAACGACCACCTGCTCACCCCGCAGAACGCGGCGTTCATCGTCATCGACTACCAGCCGGTCCAGGTGAACTCGATTGCATCGATGGATCGCCAGCTGCTGATCAACAACATCGTCGGCGCATCGAAGGCCGCAGTCGCGTACGACCTGCCGATCGTCCACTCGACCGTCAACGTGAAGACCGGCCTGAACAAGCCGCCGATCCCGCAGCTGCGCGCCGCGCTCGAAGGCTATCCGACCTACGACCGCACCAGCATCAACTCGTGGGAAGACGTCGAGTTCCGCAAGGCCGTCGAGGCCACCGGCCGCAAGAAACTGATCATGACCGCGCTGTGGACCGAAGCGTGCCTGACCTTCCCCGCGCTCGACGCGCTGAAGGCCGGCTACGAAGTCTATGTGGTCGTCGACGCAGTCGGCGGCACGTCGGTCGCCGCGCACGAAGCCGCGCTGCGCCGCATCGAGCAGGCCGGCGGCCAGATGATCAGCGTCGCGCAGCTGTTCTGCGAACTGCAGCGCGACTGGGCGCGCAGCGCAACCGTTCC
>NZ_QTQH01000056.1:0-657 GCF_003853805.1 Burkholderia sp. Bp8994 | reverse complement strand
GCGTCCTTCATCGCCTGTGATCGCCAAGGCATCCACCACATGCACTTGTTCGCTTGACCCTATAACGAGTCTGTCTCGTCGACAGTCGCTACAGGTTGAGTTCTCGCGTTGTGCCGTATTCCAATTGAGTCGAACATAGAGTTCGAATCATCTTGAGATACATCGATACAATCACAACCCGGATAGTTTTCACGTCCATCTCAAAGACGCTTCCGCTATCCAAATTACTTACTTCTTCCAGATTGTTAAAGAACGACAGCCGATACATACTACGTATCACTCTGACTGGCTCAATCGCCAATGACAAAGACTCGACCCAAGTCGAACGCTTGTCATTGAGGATTGGTGGAGGCAGACGGGATCGAACCGACGACCCCCTGCTTGCAAAGCAGGTGCTCTCCCAGCTGAGCTATGCCCCCATGAGTACAGATTCCCTCAGGTACCTACCGCCAGACAATGGTGGGTCTGGTTGGATTCGAACCAACGACCCCCGCCTTATCAAGACGGTGCTCTAACCGACTGAGCTACAGACCCCTGAGTCTGTCTTTAAATTTACAGCCGATAAGCGTGAGCGCTCAACTTTGCGAGAAGCTCTGGAAAGGAGGTGATCCAGCCGCACCTTCCGATACGGCTACCTTGTTACGACTTCACCCCAGT
>NZ_QTQH01000055.1:0-692 GCF_003853805.1 Burkholderia sp. Bp8994 | reverse complement strand
AGGCGGATGCCGCTCGTCACGAACGGCTTCTCCGGATCGTTCGGGATCGCGTTCTTGTTCACCGTGATGTGCGCCGCGCCGAGCGCCGCTTCCGCTGCCTTGCCCGTGATGTTCTTCGCGCGCAGGTCCACCAGCATCACGTGGCTTTCGGTGCGGCCCGACACGATCCGCAGGCCACGCTTGACCAGCGTTTCAGCCAGCACGCGTGCGTTCTCGACCACCTTCTGCTGATATTCCTTGAACTCCGGCGACAGTGCTTCCTTGAACGCCACCGCCTTGCCGGCGATCACGTGCATCAGCGGGCCGCCCTGGATACCCGGGAAGATTGCCGAGTTGATCTGCTTCTCGTACTCGGCCTTCATCAGGATCACGCCGCCGCGCGGGCCGCGCAGGCTCTTGTGCGTCGTCGTCGTGACGAAGTCCGCGTGCGGCACCGGGTTCGGGTACACGCCCGCTGCGATCAGGCCGGCGTAGTGCGCCATGTCGACCATCAGGTACGCGCCGACCGACTTCGCGATCTTCGCGAGACGCTCGAAGTCGATCTTCAGCGCGAACGCCGATGCGCCCGCGACGATCAGCTTCGGCTTGTGCTCGTTTGCCAGCTTCTCGGCCGCGTCGTAGTCGATGTCTTCCTGTTCGTTCAGGCCGTAGCTGACGACGTTGAACCACTTGCCCGACATGTTCACCGGCGA
>NZ_QTQH01000054.1:0-693 GCF_003853805.1 Burkholderia sp. Bp8994 | reverse complement strand
TCCGGACGGTCCAGCTTCGTCACTTCACGGCTCACGAACTGCGACTTGCCTGCGTCTGCCGCCGCTTCGATCTTCTCGACCGATGCGCTGCCGCCTTCGGCTGCCACCGGATCGAAACCCGTCGCACGCACCGTGATGACCTTGATCGGGTCGCTCGACTGCACCGTCGCGATCGCGTTGCCCGCGTAGATCGGACGCTCGAACGTGTCGGCCGAAACTACAGCCGTGATGTCGGAGATCTGCGCGACGTCCAGCTTCGCGGCGATACGCGGCGCGATGTTCTTGCCGTAAGCCGTTGCCGGCGCGAGGATGTGCGAGTAGTCCTTCGCGATGTTCAGCGCGGTCGCTTCGACGTTTTCCGCGAGGCCCGCTTCGAGTTGCGGCGCATCGGCCAGCAACACCTTCGACACACCTACGATCTTCGCTGCTGCATCGGCCGCGCCTTGCGCATTGTGACCCGCGACCAGCACGTGGATGTCACCGCCGATCTTCGCTGCTGCTGCCACCGTGTTCAGCGTCGCGGCCTTGATCGACGCGTTGTCGTGTTCTGCAATCACCAGAATCGTCATTTCTTTCCGCTCCCTCTTACAGCACCTTGGCTTCGGTCTTCAGCTTCTCGACCAGCGTCTTCACGTCCGGCACCTTCACGCCGGCCGCGCGCTTCGGCGGCTCGGACACCTTCAGCGTCTTCAG
>NZ_QTQH01000053.1:0-705 GCF_003853805.1 Burkholderia sp. Bp8994 | reverse complement strand
AAAGCGGGCGCGGCCGTGGCGATCGCCGACCTGAACCAGGACGGCGCAAACGCGGTTGCCGACGAGATCGTCAAGGCAGGCGGCAAGGCGATCGGCGTCGCGATGGACGTGACCAACGAGGAAGCGGTCAACAGCGGCATCGACAAGGTGGCCGACACGTTCGGCTCGGTCGACATCCTCGTGTCGAACGCGGGCATCCAGATCGTCAACCCGATCGAGAACTACGCGTTCTCCGACTGGAAGAAGATGCAGGCGATCCACGTCGACGGCGCGTTCCTGACGACCAAGGCCGCGCTCAAGCACATGTACAAGGACGATCGCGGCGGCGTCGTGATCTACATGGGTTCGGTGCACTCGCACGAAGCGTCGCCGCTGAAGTCGGCGTACGTGACGGCCAAGCACGGGCTGCTCGGTCTCGCGCGCGTGCTGGCGAAGGAAGGTGCGAAGCACAACGTGCGCTCGCACGTCGTGTGTCCGGGCTTCGTGCGCACGCCGCTGGTCGACAAGCAGATTCCGGAGCAGGCGAAGGAGCTCGGCATCAGCGAAGAGGAAGTGGTGAAGAAGGTGATGCTCGGCAACACGGTCGACGGCGTGTTCACGACGGTGCAGGACGTCGCGCAGACGGTGCTGTTCCTGTCGGCGTTCCCGAGCGCCGCGCTCACGGGCCAGTCGTTCGTCGTCAGCCACGGCTGGTTCATGCAGTAA
>NZ_QTQH01000052.1:0-776 GCF_003853805.1 Burkholderia sp. Bp8994 | reverse complement strand
TCGTCGATCGCCTGCGACGACTGGCGCAGCGATTCGGCCGTCTGCTGCGCGGCTTCCGACAGCTGCGACAGCGCCTGCGTGATCTGCTCGGCACCGTTCGCCTGCGTCTGCATCCCTTCGTTGACCATCTGGAAGCGCGGCGCGAGCGTCTGCACCTCGGCGATGATCTGCGACAGCTGCCCGCCGACCTGCTGCACGTCGAGCATGCCGCGGCGGACTTCCTCGGAAAACTTGTCCATTCCCATCACGCCCGCCGACACGGCCGACTGGATCTCCTTCACCGTCTGCTCGATGTCGTAGGTCGCCACCGCCGTCTGGTCGGCCAGGCGGCGGATCTCGGTCGCGACGACCGCGAAGCCGCGGCCGTACTCGCCGGCCTTCTCGGCCTCGATCGCCGCGTTCAGCGACAGCAGGTTGGTCTGGTCGGCCACCTTGGTGATGGTCGCGACGACCTGGTTGATGTTCAGCGCCTTTTCGTTGAGGATCGCGAGCTTCGCGTTCACCGAACCGGCCGCGTCCATCACGCTGCGCATGGTCTCGCCCATCCGCGTGAGGCCGCTCTGGCTCACGCCCGCGAGCGTCGCCGACTGCTCGGCCACGCCGGCCACCTCGTTCATCGTGCGCAGCAGGTCGCGCGACGTCGCGAAAATCTCGCGCGACGTCGCACCGATTTCGGTCGTCGTCGCCGCGGTTTCGTTCGCGGTCGCCTGCTGCTCGCGCGACGTCGCCGCGATTTCGGCGACCGACGTCGTCACCTGCAGCGACGACTGCTGCGC
>NZ_QTQH01000051.1:0-910 GCF_003853805.1 Burkholderia sp. Bp8994 | reverse complement strand
ACTACGACAAGGCGGTGATGATCGGCACCGTGCCGGCGCTCGTCGTGCTCGGCTGGCGCTGGAAGCCCGCGCGGCTGATGATGGCGTCGATCGCCGCGCTCTCGCTGCTGTCGATCCAGATCTACCAGGGCGATCTCGCGCGCGCCGATGCGGCGTTCTTCCTCAAGTACTTCCTGTCGAGCCAGTCCGCGATCCTGTGGATGAGCGCGCTGTTCGTGCTCGCGACGATCTTCTACTGGATCGGTCTGCTCGCGCGCTCGGAGTCGGGCGCCGCGATCGGCCAGAAGCTCACGTGGGTCGCCGTGCTGATGGGCTTCACCGGCCTGATGGTGCGCTGGTACGAGTCCTACCTGATCGGCGCCGACGTCGGGCATATCCCGGTGTCGAACCTGTACGAAGTGTTCGTGCTGTTCAGCCTGATCACCGCGCTGCTCTACCTGTATTACGAAGGCCACTACGGCACGCGCGCGCTCGGCGCGTTCGTGCTGCTGGTCATCAGCGCGGCCGTCGGCTTCCTGATGTGGTACTCGGTCGCACGCGACGCGCAGCAGATCCAGCCGCTCGTGCCGGCGCTGCAGAGCTGGTGGATGAAGATCCACGTGCCGGCGAACTTCATCGGCTACGGCAGCTTCGCGCTGTCGGCGATGGTGTCGGTCGCATACCTGATGAAGGAGCGCGGCGTGCTCGCCGATCGCCTGCCGACGCTCGAGGTGCTCGACGACGTGATGTACAAGTCGATCGCGGTCGGCTTCGCGTTCTTCACGATCGCGACGATTCTCGGCGCGCTGTGGGCCGCCGAAGCATGGGGCGGCTACTGGAGCTGGGACCCGAAGGAAACCTGGGCGCTGATCGTGTGGCTCAACTACGCGGCCTGGCTGCACATGCGCCTGATGAAGGGCCTGCGCGGCGC
>NZ_QTQH01000050.1:0-970 GCF_003853805.1 Burkholderia sp. Bp8994 | reverse complement strand
TCAAACATTTCGCATCGCTGATCGTGGCCGCCGCACCGGCGGCCGCGTTCGCGCAGACGAGCGTGACGCTGTACGGCCGGATCGACGGCGGCGTCGAATACCTGAACCACATCGCGACGCCCGGCGGCAGTTCGACGCGCTGGAGCGCGGAAGGCGGCGACTGGGGCACCAGCATGTTCGGCCTGAAGGGCTTCGAGGATCTCGGCGGCGGGATGTCGACGGTCTTCAACCTGGAAACCGCGTTCCAGGTGATGAACGGCACGACCGGCGGCGGACGCATGTGGTCGCGCCGCGCGTATGTCGGCCTGAAGAGCGACACGTGGGGCCAGCTGCAGGCCGGCCGCAACCTGTTCATCGATAGCGACGGCGTGTGGGAATTCGATCCGTTCGTGCAGCAGGCGTTTTCGTCCGCATCGCTCGTGCGCGGCCGCAACTGGCAGCAGAGCAGCAACAACATCGAATATCACAGCCCGGTGATCGGCGGCTTCGACGTGCAGGCGCAGTATGCGTTCGGCAACCAGTCGCGCGGCTTCAACTACGGCGCGGCCGACGACTTCGGCCGCTCGGACGGGATCATGATCTCGTATCACTCGCCGGTGCTCGACGTGCGCGGCCTCTACGACGAGCTGCGCGACAACAACGGCAAGTTCAGCAACATCTTCACCGCGTCGCGCGAGTATTTCGTCGGCGCGAACGTGAAGGTGTCGAAGTTCAAGATCCAGGGCGCGTATACGCACTACCAGGCGCCGGACAGCCCGGCGGGCGTCGCCGATCGCGCCGATCACTACTGGCTCGGCGCGACCTACACGGCCACGCCGCAGTGGGCGGTGACGGGCGGCGGGTATTACGTGAAGGTCGGCGATGGCGGCGGCGACGCGTCGCACGATCCGTCGGGCCACGCGATCATGTACGTGCTCGGCACGACGTACAACCTGTCGAAGCGCACGTTCCTGTACGGGACGGTCGCGTA
>NZ_QTQH01000049.1:0-1175 GCF_003853805.1 Burkholderia sp. Bp8994 | reverse complement strand
ATGACGGACGTAGTGATCGTATCGGCCGCGCGGACCGCGGTCGGCAAATTCGGCGGCTCGCTCGCGAAGATCGCGGCACCGGAGCTGGGTGCGACGGTGATTCGCGCGGTGCTGGAGCGTTCGGGCGTGAAGCCCGAGCAGGTGAGCGAAGTGATCATGGGCCAGGTGCTGACGGCGGGCTCGGGGCAGAACCCGGCGCGCCAGTCGCTGATCAAGGCCGGCCTGCCGAGCGCAGTGCCGGGGATGACGATCAACAAGGTGTGCGGCTCGGGCCTGAAGGCCGTGATGCTGGCGGCGAACGCGATCGTGGCGGGCGACGCGGAGATCGTGATCGCGGGCGGGCAGGAGAACATGAGCGCGGCGCCGCACGTGCTGCCGGGCTCGCGCGACGGGTTCCGGATGGGTGACGCGAAGCTGGTCGACACGATGATCGTCGACGGCCTGTGGGACGTGTACAACCAGTACCACATGGGCATCACGGCGGAGAACGTCGCGAAGGAATACGGGATCACGCGCGAGGAGCAGGACGCGTTCGCGGCGCTGTCGCAGAACAAGGCGGAAGCCGCGCAGAAGGCCGGGCGCTTCGACGACGAGATCGTGCCGGTGTCGATCCCGCAACGCAAGGGCGAGCCGCTGCAGTTCGCGACCGACGAGTTCGTGCGCCACGGCGTGACGGCGGAATCGCTGGCGGGGCTGAAGCCGGCGTTCTCGAAGGACGGCTCGGTAACGGCGGCGAACGCGTCGGGGCTGAACGACGGCGCGGCGGCGGTGCTGGTGATGTCGGCGCAGAAGGCGGCGGCGCTCGGCCTGACGCCGCTGGCGCGGATCAAGGCGTACGCGAACGCGGGGGTGGATCCGAGCGTGATGGGCATGGGGCCGGTGCCGGCATCGCGCCGTGCGCTGGAGCGCGCGGGCTGGACGCCGGGCGACCTGGACCTGATGGAAATCAACGAGGCATTCGCGGCGCAGGCGCTGGCGGTGCACAAGCAGATGGGCTGGGACACGTCGAAGGTGAACGTGAACGGCGGGGCGATCGCGATCGGCCACCCGATCGGCGCGTCGGGCTGCCGGATCCTGGTGACGCTGCTGCACGAAATGGCCAAGCGCGATGCGAAGCGCGGGCTGGCGTCGCTGTGCATCGGCGGCGGGATGGGCGTCGCGCTCGCGGTCGAGCG
>NZ_QTQH01000048.1:0-1242 GCF_003853805.1 Burkholderia sp. Bp8994 | reverse complement strand
CACATCCATCCGTTCTCGGACATGGGTGCGCTCAATCGCGCGGGCAGCCGCGTGATCGTGAAGGCCGACGGCGTCTATTTGTGGGACTCGGACGGCAACAAGGTCATCGACGGGATGGCCGGCCTCTGGTGCGTGAACGTCGGCTACGGCCGCAAGGAACTTGCCGATGCCGCATATCGCCAACTGCAGGAACTGCCGTTCTACAACACGTTCTTCAAGACCACGCACCCGCCGGTAATCGAACTGTCGGCGATGCTCGCCGAAGTGACGCCCGCAGGCTTCAATCACTTCTTCTATTGCAACAGCGGCTCGGAAGGCAACGACACCGTGCTGCGTCTCGTGCACCAGTACTGGCGCGTGCAGGGCAAGCCGCAGAAGAAATACGTGATCTCGCGCAGGAACGGCTATCACGGCTCGACGATCGCGGGCGGCACGCTCGGCGGGATGGGCTACATGCACGAGCAGATGCCGTCGAAGGTCGAGAACATCGTGCACATCGACCAGCCGTATTTCTTCGGCGAAGCACAAGCCGGCGAGACGCCCGAAGCGTTCGGCCTCGCGCGTGCGCAGCAGCTCGAGGCGAAGATCCTGGAGCTCGGCGCGGAGAACGTCGCGGCGTTCATCGGCGAGCCGTTCCAGGGCGCGGGCGGCGTGATCTTCCCGCCGTCGACGTACTGGCCGGAAATCCAGCGGATCTGCCGCAAGTACGACATCCTGCTCGTCGCCGACGAAGTGATCGGCGGCTTCGGCCGCACCGGCGAATGGTTCGCGCACCAGCACTTCGGCTTCGAGCCGGACCTGATCACGATGGCCAAGGGCCTGACCTCGGGTTACGTGCCGATGGGCGCGGTGGGTATCCATGAACGCGTTGCGCGCCCGATCATCGACAACGGCGAATTCAATCACGGGCTCACGTACTCGGGGCACCCGGTCGCGGCGGCGGTGGCGGTCGCGAACCTGAAGCTGCTGCGCGACGAAGGGATCGTCGAGCGCGTGAAGCACGACACGGGCCCGTACTTCCAGGCGCTGATGCGCGAAACCTTCGCGCGTCACCCGATCGTCGGCGAAGTGCACGGCCACGGGATGGTCGCGAGCCTGCAGCTCGCCGAGTCGCCGGCCGAGCGCCGCCGCTTCGCGAACGGCGGCGAGGTCGGCACGATCTGCCGCGACTTCTGCTTCAACGGCAACCTGATCATGCGCGCGACCGGCGACCGGATGCTGCTGTCGCCGCCGCTCGTGATT
>NZ_QTQH01000047.1:0-1911 GCF_003853805.1 Burkholderia sp. Bp8994 | reverse complement strand
GGCATCACGTTCGCCGTGTACGGCGACGCGCAGGCCGCCGAGCGCCTGATTCCGTTCGACATCGTGCCGCGGATCATCTCGGGTGCGGAATGGAGCCGGCTGTCGCTCGGCATCGAGCAGCGCGTGATGGCGCTCAACGCGTTCCTCGACGACATCTACCACCGCCAGGAGATCGTGCGCGCCGGCATCGTGCCGAAGCACCTGATCGCGCACAACGAGGCGTTCATCCCGGAGATGATCGACTTCCGGCCGCCCGGCAACGTCTACACGCACATCATCGGCGTCGACATCGTGCGCACCGCCGAGAACCAGTTCTACGTGCTCGAGGACAACGCGCGCACGCCGTCGGGCGTGTCGTACATGCTGGAAAACCGCGAGACGATGATGCAGCTCTTTCCCGAGCTGTTCCAGCAGGTCAAGGTGCGCCCGGTCGAGACCTATCCGCAGATGCTGCGCCAGTCGCTCGCGGCCGTGTGCCCGCCGGGCGGCAACGCCAACAACCCGACCATCGCCGTGCTCACGCCCGGCATCCACAATTCCGCGTACTACGAACATTCGTTCCTCGCCGACCAGATGGGCGTGCACCTCGTCGAGGGCAGCGACCTGCAGGTGGTCGACGGCCGCGTCGCGATGCGCACCACCGAAGGCTTCCGGCCGATCGACGTGCTGTACCGCCGGGTCGACGACGCGTTCCTCGATCCGCTGACGTTCCGCCCCGATTCGGTGCTCGGCGTGGCCGGGATCATGGACGTCTACCGCGCCGGCAACATCACGATCGCGAACGCGCCCGGCACCGGCATCGCCGACGACAAGGCGATCTACTCGTACATGCCGGAGATCGTCGAGTTCTACACGGGCCGCAAGGCGCTGCTGGAGAACGTGCCGACCTGGCGCTGCGGCGAGGCCGACAGCCTGAAATACGTGCTCGAGCATCTCGACGAACTGGTCGTGAAGGAAGTGCACGGCTCGGGCGGCTACGGGATGCTGGTCGGGCCGTGCGCATCGAAGGCCGAGATCGAGGCGTTCGCCGCGAAGCTGCGCGCGCGTCCCGCGAACTACATCGCGCAACCCACGCTGGCGTTGTCCACGACGCCGATCCTGACCGAAGCCGGCCTCGCGCCGCGCCACGTCGACCTGCGGCCGTTCGTGCTGGTGTCGGACCGGATCCGCATCACGCCGGGCGGGCTCACGCGCGTCGCGCTGCAGGAAGGCTCGCTGGTCGTCAACTCGAGCCAGGGCGGCGGCACCAAGGACACCTGGGTGCTGGCCGACTGAGCCGGGCACGACCGCGCGCGCCGCAGCCGGCGCGCGAACCGAACGAAGACGGAGTGGACACGAGATGCTTCTGGGACGAACTGCGAGCGGTCTTTACTGGATGTACCGCTATATCGAGCGCGCGGAGAACATCGCGCGCATCGTCGATGCCGGGCTGCGGATGGCGCTCACGCGCACGTCCGACGCGCCGGCCGAATGGTCGTCGGTGCTGGTCAGCTCGGGCGCGGACGACGGCTATCGTCAGAAGTACGACGCCTATGCCGCCGATACCGTGACCGACTACCTGCTGCGCGACCGCGACAATCCGTCGAGCGTGCTGTCGTGCATCGAGGCCGCGCGCTCGAACGCGCGGATGGTGCGCACGGCGCTCACGCGCGAGGCGTGGGAGAGCGTGAACGGCGCATGGCTCGCGCTGCGCCAGGCGCTTGCGCAGCCGGTGCCGGAGAGCGGGCTGCCGGCGGTGCTCGACGAAGTGAAGCGCGAAACCGCGCTGATCCTCGGCAGCTTCTACAGCACGATGCTGCGCAACGAGATCTTCGATTTCGCGCAGATCGGCGCGTTCGTCGAGCGGGCCGACAACACCGCGCGGATCCTCGACGTGAAATACCACCTGCTGCTGCCGTCGGTGTCGCACGT
>NZ_QTQH01000045.1:0-2847 GCF_003853805.1 Burkholderia sp. Bp8994 | reverse complement strand
CGTGTGAAAGTAGGTAATCGTCAGGCTCCCTAAGCCAGAAACCCCCGCCCGAAAAGGCGGGGGTTTTTGCATTTGCAGCGCAGAAAATGTGCAATCACCGCCGGGCGTTGGCGTTGGCGTTGGCGTTGGCGTTGGCGTTGGCGTTGGCGTTGGCGTTGGCGTTGGCGCAAGCAAGCAAGCAAGCAAGCAAGCAAGCTGGCTGGCTGGCTGGCTGGCTGGCTGGCTGGCTGGTCGGGCGGGACTTTCATGTACGCCGCGCGCCGTGTCGCGAATGGACGAGTGGCTCGACCCCGCTGCTGCCGGTAACTCCGCGGCCAGGGCGGCCAGTCTTGCACCGCTCGCAGCGCGAGAGTCTGATCGGCGCCGAATTGTTTGAGCAGATGGCGGCTCATTGACGCATCCTGCTCCTCATCATCGTTGACTGCATCGAACCCGCGCCGCGAGATCTACCACGTCTATCATCTCGGTTGCCACTGGCTTCGAGCTCCGTGCGGTTTCCATCCCGTGATGAACCGACCAGGGGCGCGGCAGGGGTCACCCTTGCGCGCAGCCGAAGGCTCCGTCAATCGCCGGGGTGCCGCCGATGGCCGCGTCATGCTCGAAGTGATCACGCCTCCGGTCGTTCTCTCGTTATTTACCTCCTCGAGCACATTGCACGGCAAGTCTAGCCATCGCAAATCGGAGTCCATTATCTCGGGCTATTAATTGGTGTATATCGCTTATCTTCGCGCAACGTCGTCGATTCTGTTTCGAGGTGCTGGTGTGTGATTGGCGCGTTTCAGGGCAAATCCACGGCTGCCTCGGCGACAGCGCGAGGCCGAGATCGCGCGCCCGTCGGCATATGCGTGACGACCGCAACCGCCATGAGGCCTTCCATCGGCGCGAAGGCGTCGCAGAGGCGAATTTCTTCGACGAGCGAATAGGCGGCGCCGCCGAAATAGTGGCGGCCTTCGCCCATCAATCCGAAATGCGTACCGTCCGCGTTGACGCCGGACGACCGCACCGTGCATGCAGTGCTTGGACTACACAGTGCCAAGCGCTCGATCGGGCGAATCGGCGGATCGTGCTGCTGCCGTGGCTCCGGGTCGACATGAGCATCGCCGGGCAGTGAGTAGTCGATGTCGACGAACCCGCGTTGAATGTCGGCTTCCCTGCCGTCTGGTTCGTACCGGGCGACGTACAGGCGCCCCGGTCAAAGCCGATGCAGTTCCGCGCTTGACTGAACGAGGTTCCACTCGTATCCACACGTCGGATGGCGCGTGTACAGCTCAGCCTTGCCACGATAGGCCGCCCAGACATTCATGGTGGTCGGCTTGCACAAAGGACGGTTCGACACAATGCGCGCTGCACTGTTGAACGTTCGCAACGACGGCGACACGCAAGCGATGTGGCAGCAGGCGTGCGGGCGCAGATCGTCGCGCATCGGCGGCACCAAGACATCTAGGCCGGCCAAGCTGTTGGACCTTCTCGCAAGGTGCGAGCGTCGCTATCAGCCGCGATAACGTCGGTTGACGCTCGTTCGGCAACCACGCGTACGCGATCGCTTCCGGAGTCGTGACTCGCGGGCGTCGCCGCGTGCTGGTGGCCAACAAGCAGCCGGCGTCGACGGCCGGTTTTAAAGTCTCATGCGTCGCGCGAGCCGCGGCGCCTTTCGCGCGTCTGGCGGTGTGGCGCCCGGAAAGCGTCGGCTCTCGGACTGCCGCGATCCTTCCCGTGCTGCACCACGCGTTGTCGATGGTGCCCGCATGTGCCACCGAGGAAGCAAAGACCAGTGCGAAGGCAAGAAGGACGACAGGGTATCGCGCGGAGGCAGGGAAACGGGAGAGCGGTCGGCATGATCGCGGAACGCGGGATGGTACCGCGCGTGCCTTCCGTCAGTGGTGATGAGGGGAGGGGGCGAAGATGGCCCCTAGGTGCTTTCCGGGTTCGATTCCGGTGTCGCAACGGAGCAAGCGGGAACGGCGACGCCTTCCGTGGAATCCGGCTTCGGCACCCCGTTTGCCGGAAACCCTTGCGCGCAGAAGCCGGTTGTCCCGGGTTTGGCGGGGTGCTGATGTGTCGCCATTAATCAACCTACCCCCTGGGCTCGCGTCGGAAGCCTTGCAGATTCATCCGGCATGGAAATTGCAAATTTTTTGCGTTTACCCGCTTGGCATTATGCGTGAGAGGTCGTATCATGGCGGTCTTTCGTTTTCAGCGAAGATGCAAATCGAAGCTGAAGACGGAGTCTGACGAAGATGTGGGCGCCGATCGGCGATCCTCTTGTGCTTGCCTCAGCCGGGTGGGCGCGGGTGTCGGGTGAGTCGCCAGGGTGCGCTGGAAGAGAATGAAAATAATCTTCCGGATGTGCTTGACAAGAGTGCGATGCACCCCCATAATCGTCAGTTCTCTACGGAGGGGTGCCCGAGTGGCTAAAGGGGGCAGACTGTAAATCTGTTGGCTTACGCCTACGTTGGTTCGAATCCAACCTCCTCCACCAGAACATCAGCGCAGAGAGCGGTAGGGAATCGTTAGTGGCCCGTGCGGGTGTAGCTCAATGGTAGAGCAGAAGCCTTCCAAGCTTACGACGAGGGTTCGATTCCCTTCACCCGCTCCAGTCCGTGTAGTTGAAGCGTAATACCGCCCATGTGGCTCAGTGGTAGAGCACTCCCTTGGTAAGGGAGAGGTCGGCAGTTCGATCCTGCCCATGGGCACCAGCAGTAAAAAGTCAGTGTCTGTTTGCGCGCGGCGCAACATGTGAAATTCCTTTCGGGAGTTGAAAATGGCCAAGGAAAAGTTTGAGCGGACCAAGCCGCACGTCAACGTTGGTACGATTGGTCACGTTGACCACGGCAAGACGACGCTGAC
>NZ_QTQH01000044.1:0-2912 GCF_003853805.1 Burkholderia sp. Bp8994 | reverse complement strand
GAGACAGACTCGTTATAGGGTCAAGCGAACAAGTGCATGTGGTGGATGCCTTGGCGATCACAGGCGATGAAGGACGCGGTAGCCTGCGAAAAGCTACGGGGAGCTGGCAAACAAGCTTTGATCCGTAGATGTCCGAATGGGGAAACCCACTCCTTTTGGAGTATCCATGGCTGAATACATAGGCCATGTGAAGCGAACGCGGTGAACTGAAACATCTAAGTAACCGCAGGAAAAGAAATCAACCGAGATTCCCAAAGTAGTGGCGAGCGAAATGGGATGAGCCTTGCACTCTTTATTTGTATTGTTAGCCGAACGCTCTGGAAAGTGCGGCCATAGCAGGTGATAGCCCTGTAGGCGAAAACAGTATGAAAGAACTAGGTGTGCGACAAGTAGGGCGGGACACGTGAAATCCTGTCTGAAGATGGGGGGACCATCCTCCAAGGCTAAATACTCGTGATCGACCGATAGTGAACCAGTACCGTGAGGGAAAGGCGAAAAGAACCCCGGGAGGGGAGTGAAATAGATCCTGAAACCGCATGCATACAAACAGTCGGAGCCTCGTAAGGGGTGACGGCGTACCTTTTGTATAATGGGTCAGCGACTTACGTTCAGTAGCAAGCTTAACCGTATAGGGCAGGCGTAGCGAAAGCGAGTCCGAATAGGGCGTTCAGTTGCTGGGCGTAGACCCGAAACCAGGTGATCTATCCATGGCCAGGATGAAGGTGCGGTAACACGTACTGGAGGTCCGAACCCACTAACGTTGAAAAGTTAGGGGATGAGCTGTGGATAGGGGTGAAAGGCTAAACAAACCTGGAAATAGCTGGTTCTCTCCGAAAACTATTTAGGTAGTGCCTCGTGTCTCACCTTCGGGGGTAGAGCACTGTCATGGTTGGGGGGTCTATTGCAGATTACCCCGCCATAGCAAACTCCGAATACCGAAGAGTGCAATCACGGGAGACAGACATCGGGTGCTAACGTCCGGTGTCAAGAGGGAAACAACCCAGACCGCCAGCTAAGGTCCCCAAATATAGCTAAGTGGGAAACGAAGTGGGAAGGCTAAAACAGTCAGGAGGTTGGCTTAGAAGCAGCCACCCTTTAAAGAAAGCGTAATAGCTCACTGATCGAGTCGTCCTGCGCGGAAGATGTAACGGGGCTAAGCTATATACCGAAGCTGCGGATGCGTGCTTTGCACGCATGGTAGGAGAGCGTTCCGTAAGCCTGCGAAGGTGCGTTGAAAAGCGTGCTGGAGGTATCGGAAGTGCGAATGCTGACATGAGTAGCGATAAAGGGGGTGAAAGGCCCCCTCGCCGTAAGCCCAAGGTTTCCTACGCAACGTTCATCGGCGTAGGGTGAGTCGGCCCCTAAGGCGAGGCAGAAATGCGTAGCTGATGGGAAGCAGGTCAATATTCCTGCACCATTGTTAGATGCGATGGGGGGACGGATCGCGGAAGGTTGTCCGGGTGTTGGAAGTCCCGGTCGCTGCATTGGAGAAGGCGCTTAGGCAAATCCGGGCGCAGGATTCAAGGGTGTGGCGCGAGCTCCTTAGGGAGCGAAGCAATTGGAAGTGGTTCCAAGAAAAGCCTCTAAGCTTCAGTCTAACGATGACCGTACCGCAAACCGACACAGGTGGGCGAGATGAGTATTCTAAGGCGCTTGAGAGAACTCGGGAGAAGGAACTCGGCAAATTGGTACCGTAACTTCGGGATAAGGTACGCCCTTGTAGCTTGATGCGCCTGCGCGCAGAGGGTGAAGGGGTTGCAATAAACTGGTGGCTGCGACTGTTTAATAAAAACACAGCACTCTGCAAACACGAAAGTGGACGTATAGGGTGTGACGCCTGCCCGGTGCCGGAAGATTAAATGATGGGGTGCAAGCTCTTGATTGAAGTCCCGGTAAACGGCGGCCGTAACTATAACGGTCCTAAGGTAGCGAAATTCCTTGTCGGGTAAGTTCCGACCTGCACGAATGGCGTAACGATGGCCACACTGTCTCCTCCCGAGACTCAGCGAAGTTGAAGTGTTTGTGATGATGCAATCTACCCGCGGCTAGACGGAAAGACCCCATGAACCTTTACTGTAGCTTTGCATTGGACTTTGAACCGATCTGTGTAGGATAGGTGGGAGGCTATGAAACCGGAACGCTAGTTTCGGTGGAGCCGTCCTTGAAATACCACCCTGGTTTGTTTGAGGTTCTAACCTTGGTCCGTGATCCGGATCGGGGACAGTGCATGGTAGGCAGTTTGACTGGGGCGGTCTCCTCCCAAAGCGTAACGGAGGAGTACGAAGGTACGCTAGGTACGGTCGGAAATCGTGCTGATAGTGCAATGGCATAAGCGTGCTTAACTGCGAGACCGACAAGTCGAGCAGGTGCGAAAGCAGGTCATAGTGATCCGGTGGTTCTGTATGGAAGGGCCATCGCTCAACGGATAAAAGGTACTCTGGGGATAACAGGCTGATACCGCCCAAGAGTTCATATCGACGGCGGTGTTTGGCACCTCGATGTCGGCTCATCTCATCCTGGGGCTGTAGCCGGTCCCAAGGGTATGGCTGTTCGCCATTTAAAGAGGTACGTGAGCTGGGTTTAAAACGTCGTGAGACAGTTTGGTCCCTATCTGCCGTGGGCGTTGGATATTTGAAGGGGGCTGCTCCTAGTACGAGAGGACCGGAGTGGACGAACCTCTGGTGTACCGGTTGTCACGCCAGTGGCATCGCCGGGTAGCTATGTTCGGAAGAGATAACCGCTGAAAGCATCTAAGCGGGAAACTCGCCTTAAGATGAGATATCCCTGGGGACTAGATCCCCTTGAAGGGTCGTTCGAGACCAGGACGTTGATAGGTCAGGTGTGTAAGCGCAGTAATGCGTTCAGCTAACTGATACTAATTGCCCGTAAGGCTTGATCCTATAACAAGTCTG
>NZ_QTQH01000043.1:0-3238 GCF_003853805.1 Burkholderia sp. Bp8994 | reverse complement strand
CCGCGTCTCGCGCCGCTGATCACCGCGATCGGCGTGTCGATCCTGCTGCAGACGGCCGCGATGATCATCTGGTCGCGCAACCCGCTGCCGTTCCCGCAATTGCTGCCGACCGATCCGATCAACGTGATCAAGGCGACCGACACGACGCCCGGCGCCGTGATCTCGGTCACCGAAATCGTGATCATCGCGGTGGCGTTCATCGTGATGGCAGGCCTCTTGCTGCTCGTGCACAAGACCAAGCTCGGCCGCGCGATGCGCGCGATCGCCGAAAGCCCGAACACCGCGAGCCTGATGGGCGTGAACCCGAACTTCGTGATCTCGGCGACGTTCATGATCGGCTCCGCACTCGCCGCGCTGGCCGGCGTGATGATCGCGTCCGAATACGGCAACGTGCACTTCTACATGGGCTTCATCCCCGGCATGAAGGCGTTCACCGCGGCGGTGCTCGGCGGGATCGGCAACCTCGGCGGCGCGATGGTCGGCGGCGTGGTGCTCGGCCTGATCGAGCAGCTCGGCGCGGGCTACATCGGCAACCTCACGGGTGGCGTGTTCGGCAGTAACTACCAGGATGTGTTCGCATTCATCGTGCTGATCATCGTGCTGGTGTTCCGTCCGTCGGGCCTGCTGGGCGAACGTGTCGCGGACCGCGCGTAACGGAAGGGGAGCAAACAACATGACATCCATTCAACCGATCGAATCCTCGACGTCGCTCGTCGAAGAACGCAACACCGCCAAGACCGTCGTCATCGGCATCCTGACCGCGGCCTTCGTGATCGCGGCGCCGATCATCATCGGCTCGGCAGGCGGCAACTACTGGGTCCGCGTGCTCGACTTCGCGATGCTGTACGTGATGCTCGCGCTGGGCCTGAACGTGGTGGTCGGCTTCGCCGGCCTGCTCGACCTCGGCTACATCGCGTTCTACGCGGTGGGCGCGTACACGGCGGCACTGCTGAGCTCGCCGCACCTGACCTCGCAGTTCGAGTGGATCGCGGCGCTCGCGCCGAACGGCCTGCACATCCCGTTCCTGATCATCGTGCCGATCGCGATGGCGCTGGCGGCGACCTTCGGCATCCTGCTCGGCGCGCCGACGCTGCGCCTGCGCGGCGACTACCTGGCGATCGTGACGCTCGGCTTCGGTGAAATCGTCCGGATCTTCATGAACAACCTCGACCGTCCGGTGAACATCACCAACGGCCCGAAGGGGATCACGGGCATCGATCCGGTGCACGTCGGCGGCTTCAACCTGTCGCAGACGCACTCGATCTTCGGCTTCCAGCTGCCGTCGGTCTACATGTACTACTACCTGTTCGTGCTCTGCGCGCTGCTGGTGATCTGGGTCTGTACGCGCCTGCAGCACTCGCGTATCGGCCGCGCATGGGCCGCGATCCGCGAAGACGAAATCGCCGCGAAGGCGATGGGCATCAACACCCGTAACGTGAAGCTGCTCGCGTTCGCGATGGGCGCGTCGTTCGGCGGCCTGTCGGGTGCGATGTTCGGTGCGTTCCAGGGCTTCGTGTCGCCCGAGTCGTTCACGTTCTGGGAATCGATCGTCGTGCTGGCGTGCGTGGTGCTCGGCGGCATGGGCCACATCCCGGGCGTGATCCTCGGCGCGGTGCTGCTCGCGATCTTCCCGGAATTCCTGCGTTCGACGATGAGCCCGCTGCAGCACGCGATCTTCGGTCACGACATCGTCGACACCGAAGTGATCCGTCAGGCGCTGTACGGCCTCGCGATGGTGATCATCATGCTGTATCGCTCGGAAGGCCTGTGGCCGGCGCCGAAGCATGAGGACAAGATCGCGAAACTGGCGAAGCGCAACAGCAAGAAGCCGGTGCGCGCTTAACCAACGGACAAGGGGATACACACATGAGCGACAAGCAAATCCGACTGTCCGTCTCGGGCGTGAACAAACGCTTCGGCGGGCTGCAGGCACTGTCCGACGTCGGCCTGCAGATCAAGGAAGGCGAGATCTACGGCCTGATCGGCCCGAACGGCGCCGGCAAGACCACGTTCTTCAACGTGATCACGGGCCTCTACACGCCGGACTCCGGCGAGTTCAAGCTCGACGGCACGGAATACAAGCCGACCGCGGTGCACCAGGTCGCGAAGACGGGCATCGCGCGCACGTTCCAGAACATCCGCCTGTTCGGCGGGATGACGGCGCTGGAGAACGTGATGGTGGGCCGCCACGTGCGGACCAAGCACGGGCTGCTGGGCGCGGTGTTCCAGACGCCGGCCGAGCGCCAGGAAGAGCGCGAGATCAAGGAACGCGCGATCGAGCTGCTCGAGTACGTCGGCGTGCTGCAGTACGCGGACTACACGTCGCGCAACCTGTCGTACGGCCACCAGCGCCGTCTCGAGATTGCACGCGCATTGGCGACCGACCCGAAGCTGCTCGCGCTCGACGAGCCGGCGGCCGGGATGAACGCGACCGAGAAGGTCGAACTCACGCGCCTGCTCGACAAGATCCGCTCCGACGGCCGTACGATCCTGTTGATCGAGCACGACGTGAAGCTCGTGATGGGATTGTGCAACCGGATGACGGTGCTCGATTACGGCAAGGTGATCGCCGAGGGTCTGCCGCAGGACGTGCAGAAGAATCCGAAGGTGATTGAGGCATATCTCGGCGCAGGGGTGCACTGATGGCAGCGGCAATGTTGAAAATCAAGGGCTTGCAGGTCAACTACGGCGGCATCCAGGCCGTCAAGGGCGTTGACATGGAAGTCCGCCAGGGCGAGCTGGTGACGCTGATCGGCGCGAACGGCGCGGGCAAGACCACGACGATGAAGGCGATCACGGGTCTCAAGCCGTATTCGGCGGGCGACATCGAGTACGACGGCAAGTCGATCAAGGGCGTGCCGTCGCACGAGCTGCTCAAGCGCGGCCTCGCGATGGTGCCGGAAGGTCGCGGGATCTTCGCGCGGATGTCGATCATCGAGAACATGCAGATGGGCGCATACCTGCGCAACGACAAGGAGCAGATCAAGCAGGACGTCGACCGGATGTTCGGCTTCTTCCCGCGGCTGAAGGAGCGTGCAACGCAGCTCGCGGGTACGCTGTCGGGCGGCGAGCAGCAGATGCTGGCGATGTCGCGCGCGATCCTGTCGAAGCCGAAGCTGCTGCTGCTCGACGAGCCGTCGATGGGCCTGTCGCCGATCATGGTCGAGAAGATCTTCGAAGTGGTGCGCGAGATCTCGAAGGAGGGCATCACGGTGCTGCTGGTCGAGCAGAACGCGCG
>NZ_QTQH01000042.1:0-3965 GCF_003853805.1 Burkholderia sp. Bp8994 | reverse complement strand
AAGCAACGCGACAACCCTCTTTGCCTGATGACCATAGCGAGTCGGTCCCACCCCTTCCCATCCCGAACAGGACCGTGAAACGACTCTACGCCGATGATAGTGCGGATTCCCGTGTGAAAGTAGGTAATCGTCAGGCTCCCTAAGCCAGAAACCCCCGCCCGAAAGGCGGGGGTTTTTGCATTTGCAGCGCAGAAATGCGCGATCGCTGCAAGTGTTGGCGTGATCGTCAGTGGGCGGGCAGCTTGATACGCGCTGCATGCTGCTCCGAACCAGCAGATTTCGCAGCCACCACCTACCTCAATAAGGACATCCGGATTGCG
Source organism: Burkholderia sp. Bp8994 (assembly GCF_003853805.1). Classification (NCBI taxonomy): domain Bacteria; kingdom Pseudomonadati; phylum Pseudomonadota; class Betaproteobacteria; order Burkholderiales; family Burkholderiaceae; genus Burkholderia; species Burkholderia sp. Bp8994. The sequence goes on along the minus strand of NZ_QTQH01000042.1, from coordinate 3,645 downwards.
GTCGATCCGGCCGTCACTGCCCAGGCAGGAACGAAATCTCGCGATTTGATACGATCCAAATGTCGTCGACGAATGCATGCGTCGACCTTCGTGTTCGAACCAGTGCTTGATGGAGAGAGGGCAGGGAATGAATATCGGCGACGCGTCGCGCGAATCCGGCGTCAGCGCAAAAATGATCCGCTACTACGAGCAGGTCGGCCTTCTTGCGCCGAGCAAGCGGAGCGACGCCGGATACCGCATCTACGGTTCGGATGACGTCCATATTCTGCGTTTCATCCGCCAGGCGCGGCGGCTCGGTTTTCTCGTCGAGGATATTCGCAAGCTGCTGATGCTCTGGCAAGACCGCTCCCGCGCCAGCGCCGAAGTGAAGTCGATCGCCCTCGAACACGTGGCCGAACTCGACAAACGCATCGCGGAATTGAGCGACATGCGCAATACACTTGCCGATCTCGCCGCGCACTGCCATGGTGACGGGCGACCCGAATGCCCGATCTTGGCGCGGCTGGCCGACCCGGTCAGTGAACTAGATTAGTGCATATCCTCGAGGCCGAATCGGAGCCTCGATTCAATATCTTTAAAAATCAGTGGGTTGAAGCAGATAGTTCGTAAACCATTCCAAACTGGAATGGCTTCCATGCAAGCATTTCACTGGCATCTTGGTGCGGCATCGCTATAATTCGGGATAACCCTATACGGGAAATCCCTGAATCTCGATTCGCCAGGGGTCCCCCTTCCTTGGAGAACATCATGATCGCCTACATCGTTGAAAAGCTGAGCAACTGGTTCGAATCCGCAGAGCGCGAACGCCGTGAGGCTTACCTCGCGTCGTCGTCGGACATCGTTCAGCTCGAGAGCCGCATCCGCTCGCTCGAAACCAACGGCTACTCGCTGTAATCGGAGTCACCGTCAGGTGCCGTGTGGCACCGAGCGAAAAGCAAGCCCCGTGTTGACGGGGCTTTGTTTTTTTGTGCGTCCGATCTGGCGAAATCGTCGGCGTGGCGCTATGGTATGGACCTGCTTTTCAACCGGAAGAACACGACCATGCGTTTGCGTCTCGATGTGCGTCACGTTTCCCGCGCGCGTCTCTTTCTGGGGGCCGCGGTGCTCGCTCACGGCATGGCGGCTGGTGCGGCGACGTCGTCCAGGCCGCTGATTCTCGATACGCAACGCGGGATCCAGGATGGCAAGGGCGGCCTGGTGTTGCAAACGGCTCCGTTATCGTCCGAGCCGATCGTTGAGCCCGCAGGCATGCGAGCGCCGGCAGGGCAGGGACCGAATTCTTCGGTCCCGCTGTTTGTCGCGCCGTATATCAATGTGCCGGGCTGGGGTGGGTCGCCGGCCAATCAGCCAAGACCCGCGCCAAGACCGCAGCCGTAACGGAAAACCGTTCGCTCAGTTTCCGCGGTGCTCGATCTGGCACCGCGCGCCGCTGTCCTGTCCCAGGCGCTCGACGAGATAGGGCAGCGCTTCGTTCATGCTCTGCGCGAGCGTGTACGGCGGATTCAGGATGAACATTCCGCTGCCGTAAAGGCCCAGGCCATCTGCCGGCGGATTCGATACCGTCAGCGTCAGGTGCAGCCAGTTGTTCGGCTGCAGGCGCTTGAGCTGCTCCGGAAAACGCTGCGATTCCACCCGCGCAACCTGCGGATACCAGATCGCGTAACAGCCTGTCGCGAAACGCTTCAGGCATTCCGTCACGCAAGTCACCGTGCGCGCGTAGTCCTTCTTGTCCTCATAGGACGGATCGATCAGCACGAGCGCGCGTCGCGGCGGCGGCGGCAGCAGCGCCTTGATGCCCTCGAAGCCGTCACCGGCGAAAATCATCGCGCGGCGCCCCGCATCGCGGAAGTTGTGACGCAACACGTCGATTTCCGTCGTGTGCATTTCGAACAGGCGCATCCGGTCCTGCTCGCGCATCGATCGCCATGCGAGATACGGGGAGCCCGGATAGTAATGCAGCTCACCGTCGTCGTTCAGCGCGCGCACCTCGTCGATGTAGTCGCCGAGCGCTTCGGGCAGGTCCTTTTCGTTCCACAGCGGCCCGATGCCGGTGTCGAATTCCCCTGTCTTGGCGGCATAACCGTCGCGCAGCGAATACACGCCGGCACCGGCGTGCGTGTCGATGTACCAGTACGACTTGTCTTTCTTGTTCAGGTAGCGCAGCAGCTGGACGACGACGGCGTGCTTGAGCACGTCCGCGTGGTTGCCTGCGTGAAAACCGTGACGATAACTGAGCATGGCTGGCTGCCTGAAACGAAGGGTGAATCGATGAAAACGGATGATCGCGCGAAGCCGTCGGGCCGCGCGCCAATGCGGCCGCGTATTGTACGCGAGTGGGCGTGAGCCGCCTTACTCGTATGCATCGCCGACGGTCTCCTCGATGCGTTGCTTGATCTCCGGCGTCAGTTTCTCGGCAACGTCGAGCGCGCGCATGTTGTCGCCGATCTGCTCGATTCGCGAGGCGCCCGTAATGACCGAACTCACGCGCGGATTCGCGAGTACCCATGCAATCGCGAGCTGGGCGGTGCTGCAGCCGAGTTCGGTCGCGATCTCGCCGAGCCGTTCGACCACATCGTTGCTGACCGGATCCGTCAGCCGTTCGCGGAGCCAGTCGTAGCCCGGCAATTGCGCGCGGCTGCCCGGCGGTACGCCGTTCCGGTACTTGCCGGTGAGCAGCCCCGATGCCAGCGGGCTCCAGGTCGTCAGGCCGAGGCCGTAGTCGTGATAGAGCCGTGCGTATTCCTGTTCGACCCGGGTACGGTGGAACAGGTTGTACTGCGGCTGCTCGACGACCGGCTTGTGCAGATGGTGCCGCTCGGCAATCTCGTACGCGGCGCGGATCTCGTCGGCGCTCCATTCGGACGTGCCCCAGTACAGCGCCTTGCCGCGTACGATCATGTCGCTCATCGCCCAGACGGTCTCCTCGATCGGTGTGTTCGGATCGGGGCGATGGCAGTACACGAGGTCGACATGGTCGAGCTGCAGCCGGCGCAGCGAGCCGTCGATCGCGTTCAGCAGATATTTCCGGTTCAGTGTGTGGTACTGGTTCGGCGCTTCCGCGAGCCCCCAGAAGAACTTCGTGGACACGAGGTAGCTGACGCGCGGCCAGCCGAGCGACTTGAGCGCCTGGCCCATGATTTCCTCGGATTTGCCACTGGCGTAGACCTCGGCGTTGTCGAAGAAATTGACGCCCGCATCGCGGGCCGCCGCAAGGCATTCGCGGGCGACCCGCTGATCGACCTGGTTGCCGTAGGTGACCCACGAGCCGAGCGAAAGCGCGCTGATCTGCAGGCCGGAGCGGCCTAGCCGTCGATAGTGCATGGGAATCTCCCGCGACTCTGAACCGACCTTAAGCTTAGACGTTTTGCGCGCGAACGGCGGGGCCGATCGTGCACAATAGCGGCTGGCCTCCACCTGCACGATCGCGACGAAAGCGGATGCAGCGGGGCGCGCTTTTTCGATCCGATAACGGAAGGAGACGGACATGGCAGCAGATCTGAACGGCAAGACCGCAGTCGTCACGGGCGCCGCAAGCGGCATCGGCAAGGAAATCGCGCTGGAGCTCGCAAAAGCGGGCGCGGCCGTGGCGATCGCCGACCTGAACCAGGACGGCGCAAACGCGGTTGCCGACGAGATCGTCAAGGC
>NZ_QTQH01000041.1:0-8935 GCF_003853805.1 Burkholderia sp. Bp8994 | reverse complement strand
GCGCTTGCGTATGACGTTGCGGTGGGCCTGTGCTACATCACGCCCGAACAACTCTACGACTTGCGCATCGAGGCGGACTGGCGGATGGGTGAAGGTATTCCGGATGACAATCCAAACAAGAGGTATTACGAATATTTTTCACGCGGAAAATTCGATGACTTGCCGCTGCATGAATGGGTACACACCGAGGGTAGCGAAGGAAATATTCCCGGCGCGATCGTGGATCAACGTGAAGGAGAACTTTATTTGAAGGTCGGGGGTGTGATTTGAAGGCGCTAATCGCTACATGGCCGCGACGTGTCGCTATTGCCGTTTCGGCATGGCTGATTACCGTCGTACTCATGGCCATGCTGATGGCTTACGTAGAGCAACCCGATCCGGCACATCTGGAAATAGGAGATTGGATGAAGCGATTCATTGTTGTACCTGGCCTGGCTGCGCTCATGGTGTTTCTGTTGACCACGTCAGTGATGCGTCCGGCACAAGCTGCGCCTGCCAAGGAGGCTGCAGGGAATATGACGCTGGCAGCCGAGAAGCCGGTCAAGCCATTCGTCGCGCAGGTGGTCGGCCTGATTTGGTTGAATCCATTGCAACGTATGGACTACCCGACCGAATGGCAATTGTTGTGGACGCAAGGGCTTGCCGCACCGAACAAGAACGACGACATGGTGCGCACCGACCCGAAGTCATTTTCCACGCTTCAGTCGATTGGGGCGTTGGTTTACGGCAATCGTGGAAAAGAAACATTCAAGGGCTTCTACCACAAGTACATGTACAAGTTTCCGCTCCTGCTTAGCTCCCGCTATGCATCCAATCCAAAATATTTCTACACGGTGAGCCCGGCCAATAAAAATGACTGGCGCGAACTGGCGGGCATTCGTGTCGAACTTGCCATTCCGAATCGACTCGAAATCGACGACTCTCAAACCTACTTGCAAGACTCGATCCGAAAGACGTTCTCGATCGGCAACCGGCATTTCCCGACGATGTGGAGCCGCGACACGCCTCCCGACGTGCAAATCACTCAGGGCGGCGCAAACGCCGGCTTCACATCGCTGAACAACGCGTTGGATTACTTGCAGGCGAACCCCGACAAGACCGTATGGGCAATGAACTGGGACGCCCCGAACTTCCCGCCCACGGATGCGCAGATCAACGAGAACCTCGTCGTGCTGTTCCTCGCCGGCCCGAACTTCAACACCGAGCGCGAACCGCTCGCCTGGATCGGCAAGGCCGCAACCGGCAACACGCACGATTTTTCACCGAAGGTCGGCACGACACGCGCCGTGCAGGCATGGACAGCCACGATCGGCGAAGCAGCACGCAACGCCGGTGTCGCGGTCACGGACCTGAATTACATCGTCCACGACGCAGGTGTACCCAGCGACGCAGCGTCGTCACGCGTTGTCTCGCTCGCGCAGACCTTGACCGAAACCCTCCCTGAATACGACCACACGAATCAGACCTTCAACACGGCCGCCCTACTCGGCGACATGGGAACCGGCAGCGCATTGACCGACGTCGCACTCGCAATCGGCCGGATCAACCACTTTGGCGGCAACGCCTTGGTCGCCGGCACGACCGACCCCGAGCACCCCGTCGCCGTCGTCGTCAGACCACCATCGAAGCTCACGCCGATCGATCCGGACCAAGACTGGTTCCGCGCACGCGGCGGCAACAACGCGTACCTCCCCTGGTGGGGACGCCGACACGACACCGACTACGGCATGCAAGGCTATTCGTGGTGATGCAAACCAGCACCGCGGCATGTGGCGAGTAAAACGCCAATGCCGCGCGAATCATCGAGAGGACAAGTCATATGCGAGGAATCATCCGGGTAGGCGACAGCCATACCCACGGCGGCCGGGTCGAGTCCGGCGCCGACATCAGCAAGGTCATGGGGCGCGCGGTCGCGCGCTTCGGCGACACGTGTTCGTGTCCGATCCACGGCGCCTGCACGATTGCCGCTGGCGACGCTGCCTTCAACGTCGAAGGTAGGGCCGCCGCATTCGACGGTCACAAGACTTCGTGCGGCGCGACGCTCATTTCTTCCATTCCGAGTTCCGGGCGCCCCTGAATGCTGAAGACACGACGCATGACCGCCGAACAGTTCCGACTGCTGCGGCTTCAAGATACCCGCATCAAACCGTTGAACCAATGGGCCCTGCACGAGATTTTCGTGAAGGGCCGCCCACAGCGCGAGCTGGCCGCGAAACTGGGTATGAACCGCTCGGCAATGTCGCAGCTCGTTCGCAAGGCGTGGCAGCGATATCTGGAACTACCGGGCAACGTCACGCACCTCACCACGCTCACGATTACGATCCCCACGAAATATGAGCAAGCGCTGCATGCCTGGGTGCAGGACGCGCATCGTTTATCGAATCAGCCCGATCAAGACGAGTTGACGTGATCGACGCGCCCCCTCAAGGCGTTCACGGACATCCGATACGTCGCAGGCAGGCCGGGCAACGCCCATCCGCAGCGCCCGGCCGCGCCGGCATCCGCATGAACAATTCCCGATCTTCCGTCAGGTCCGGACGAAAACAAATTCCCCCGTATCAAACAAAAAGAAAACGTTATTCCACATCGCTCTGAATTCACAGCCAACTTTGGATCCTTTTTCCCCGTCCTCCCTCGTATCATTTCTCCCATTCCGAAGAGAAAGAACCAGAGAAGGACATGAGCGATACCACCCCGCTGCACTACCTCGACTACGCAGCCACCACCCCTGCGGACCCCCGCGTGATCGAAGCGATGACGGCCTGCCTCGGTGCCGACGGCATCTTCGGCAATCCCGCGTCGAGTTCGCACGCCGCCGGCCGGCTCGCGAAGGAAAAGGTCGAGCACGCACGCGCGCAGGTCGCCGCGCTGATCGGCGCGCAGGCCGACGAGATCGTCTGGACGTCGGGCGCCACCGAATCGAACAACCTCGCGCTGAAGGGCTATGCGGAAGCCGCGACCGGCAAGCGCCACCTCGTCACGAGCCGCCTCGAACACAAGGCGATCCTCGACACGATGGCGAACCTGTCGAAGCGCGGCATGACCGCGACCTACCTGACACCCACCGCCGACGGCGAAATCACCGTCGACGCCGTGGCCGCGGCGATCGGCCCCGATACGGGCCTCGTGTCGCTGATGCTCGTCAACAACGAACTCGGCACGCTGACCGACATCGGCGCGATCTCGCGCATCGTGCATGCGGCCGGCGCGCTGCTGCACGTCGACGCCGCGCAGGCGCTCGGCAAGACGCCGATCGACGTGCGCGCGCTCGGCATCGACCTGCTGTCGATGTCCGCGCACAAGGTGTACGGCCCCAAGGGCATCGGCGCGCTGTTCGTCCGCCGCGAGATCGCCGAGCGCATCGCGCCGCAGATCCACGGCGGCGGGCACGAGCGCGGCCTGCGCTCGGGCACGCTCGCGACGCACCAGATCGTCGGGATGGGCGTGGCGTGCGAACTGGCCGCCGAGAAACTCGAGCGCGAAGCCGCGCGGATCGCGGCACTCAGTGCACGCCTGAAGGACGCGCTGCTCACGCTCGGCGACATCACGCACAACGCGGCAGCGGCGCGCCGCATCCCGCACACGCTGAGCCTCACGGTGAACGTGCCGGGCTTCTTCCCGTTCATGCTCGGCGATGCGCTCGCCGTGTCGTCGACCTCCGCATGCAACTCGACCAGCGGCGCACCGTCTCACGTGCTGACCGCGATCGGCCTCGACGAGCAAGCCGCGGGCCGCACGGTGCGGATCAGCTTCGGCCGCTTCACGACGGAACAGGACGTCGATTTCGCGATCGCATGTTTCGCGCGCGCGCTCGAGCAATGCCGGGCCGCGGCAGCGACCGGGTTCACCGCGTCGCGACAGATCACGCCGGCGGACCTGAAAGCGATCCGCAGCGCCGGCTTTCGCGCGGTGATCTGCAACCGGCCGGACGGCGAAAGCGCCGATCAACCGGCATTCGAGGCAATCGCCGCCGCTGCGCGCGAACTGGGCCTCGACGCGCGCTATCTGCCGGTCGAACGCGACCGGATCGGCGATGCGGAAGTCGACGCGTTCGGCGCGCTGGTCGATGCGCTGCCGAAGCCGGTGCTCGCCTATTGTCGAAGCGGAAGCCGCGCCGGGATGCTGTGGAACCGGCTGACGGCGCGGCGGACGGCAACGGTCTGAGCGCTACCCGCATGTAAGAAGCATCGCGCGCGTCCACGTTCATGCTCGAAACCGACGTTTCGACGCGTGGCCGCCCGGGCGTCGCGATCAAACGCCGAATGCAAGTCGGTGGAAAACGCGAAGTGCGCGCGATGTGCTGCGCGCATGTCCGCTGGCACCGGCCGGGCTCGTCGATCGCGACATCGTCCGCCCGGGCCTTTTCCGGCGTCGAAGGCACGGTTTGCGCCGGGCAACGCGCAAGCCCGGCAGCCGCTACTTCGCATACTCCAGTTGCAGCGCCACCCAGTCCGACGTCGCGTCGCCGTAGCTCGCCGCGACGTCGCCGAGCACACCGGGCAGCACCGCTTCGCCGCGCCGCCCGTCCGGAATCGTCACGCGCGCGTGGCCGGCATCGGCCGGTTGCGTCAGCAAGCGCAGCCCGTGCTTCGATTCGATCACGTGCGCGTCCGCCGTTGCGACGATGTCGCTGCGCCACGTCCGCGCCCACGCATCCGCGGTGAGCGCAACCGGAAGTTCGTCGAATCCGCTCGCGACAGGCAGATCGAAGGTCCGATGCCGCCAGAACGCGACGCGATTCGTCAGTGCGGTCGCCACGGCACGCGCGGTCAACCCGAACCGGCTGCCGTCGTGAACGTCGCTCCATCCATGCGCGCCGATGTCGCGTGCCGTTTCGCGCGCCGCCACCGGCCCCGCCAGCGCATTCACCAGCGCAAGCGACGCGGGAATCGACGCCGACACGCCGCTCGTCGTCATCACGTTGCCGTCCATCACGTAGCGGCGATCGTCGACCCACGCCGTTTCGGCAAAACGGCGACGCAGCCCGTCGCGCGAATACCAGTGCGCGGTCGCGATGCGATCGCGCAGCAGCCCGGCGTTCGCGAGCACGGCCGCGCCATCGCAGATCGCCACCATCGTGGCGCCGGCAGCGGCCTGTTTGCGCAGCCACGCGAGCACGGCCGGCCGGTCGGCACGATGCAAGGCCGGCACGATCACGACGTCCGCGCCGAGGGGCACGTCCGCGTCGAACCGGTCGAACGTCGTATCGGCCAGGATCCGCAGCGCGGGCATCAGTTCGACCGCGCCGGCGTCGGCCGACACGGCCACGACATCGGCCGCGCCCGACGCCTTCAGAATCGCGTACGGAACGATGAAATCGGTCGTCTCCGTTCCGGCGTTGTCCGCGACGATCGCAACGAGCGGCCGCGTGCGGCCCGCCTTCGGTGCGTTCACGCTCAGCGTTTGCGTGACCGTTCGTGCGCCGTGCGCGGCCGACGGCCCCGACTGCCCCGACATGCACGCGCCCAGCACCGCGCATACGAGCAGCGCCACCGCCACGCGCATCGCCCCGTTTCTGTTCCATTCCCGCATCGCCCACCCGCGTCAATCGATTGCACGTGCGGAAAATTACAAGGATCATGCACGCGGTCACAAGGACAACTCCACCGCACTTTCCGCCATGCCCCAGTCAACCGGTCCGGCACGCGACATCGTCGTCGTCGGCTTCGAAGGCGTCCAGTCACTCGACATCACCGGCCCGATGGAAGTGTTCGCGGTCGCGAACCGCCATCTTCCCGGGCATGTCCCGCGCTATCGGCTCACGCTCGCATCGCAACACGGCAACGACATCGTCACGCACGCGGGCCTGCGTCTTGCCGGCCCGACCGCGCTTGCGGCGTTGCCCGAGCCCATCGACACGATCATCGTCGCAGGCGGCAGCGAAGCGGCGCTGCGGCACGCGGCGTCGAACGCCGGCGTGCTGCCCTGGCTGCGCACGCGGATCGCGAGCACGCGGCGGATCGCGAGCATCTGCACGGGCGCGTTCGTGCTCGCCGCGGGCGGATGGCTGGACGGCAGGCGCGCCACCACGCACTGGAATCAGTGTGCGACGCTGCAGGCGCTTTGCCCCGACGTGCGGGTCGAGCCGGATGCGATCTACGTGAGCGATCCGCCGTTTCATACGTCAGCCGGCGTGACGGCCGGCATCGACCTGTGTCTCGCACTCGTCGAGGCCGACTGCGGCGCGCCGACCGCGCTCGCGGTCGCGCGCGAGCTCGTGCTCTTCATGCACCGTCCCGGCGGACAGGCGCAGTTCAGCGTCGGTCTCGACATCCAGGCAAACGCGACGCCACCGATGCGCGCGCTGCTCACGTCGATCGCCGACGACCCGACCGGCGATCTCGGCGTCGCCGCGCTGGCCGCGCGCCTGCACATGAGCGAGCGCACGTTTGCGCGCAATTTCCTCAAGGAGACGGGGCTCCCGCCCGCGCAATTCGTGCTGGCCGCACGCGTCGAGCGCGCGAAGGCGCTGCTGGAGCGGGCAGGCTGGCCGCTCGAACGGGTCGCGCAACGTTCGGGGTTCGGCAGCGTGGATGCGCTGCAACGTGCATTCGCGAAGCGGGTCGGAATATCGCCGCGCGACTACCGTGCGCGGTTCGGACGGAAACCCGGCAAGCAGCAAGCCGAGTAGGCCGCTCCAGGTTCCCTGCCGGGCCGACTCACAGGATTGCGACACGGGGCGCGGTCGACTTCAGAAAGCGATTGCGGGCCATGTCGCCCTTCACGGGAGCGCACTTTTTCCCCGGCTGTCGCATTTCGACAAGTACGGATCATCCCGATCCGCATGGATTCCTTACAAATATTCAGCCCGCCACGCGATGCCCCCGAACGGTGCACCCGTCCGGAGTTTCGCCGGATTGCCGAAATCCGATATCGCCGCGAGATTTGGCTTCATACCGTTCCGTATCGGACCGGATACGCGATCGCCATCGATGCATGACAACGCGTGCCCGCCGACGAATTCCAGGAGCGGGCCGCAGCACCGGGCCCGGGCAGCGATGACGGTCCTGCCTCGCAGGACATACGTGACGGAGCGAATATGGATGCGAAAATCCAGCCTGATGCAGGTATCGACAGCGACGTAAGCCTCCTCCACAAGATGGGATATGCGCAGGAGCTGTCGAGACGCATGAACGGCTTCTCGAACTTCGCCGTGTCGTTTTCGGTGATCTGCATTCTGTCGGGCGGCATCACCGCGTTTCAACTGGCGTTCTCCGCGGCCGGCGGCGCCTCGGTCGGCCTCGGCTGGCCGCTCGGCTCGCTGTTCGCGCTGATCGTCGCGGTGTCGATGTCGCAGATCGCGTCCGCGTTTCCGACCGCCGGCGGCCTTTATCACTGGGGCGCGATCCTCGGCGGGAAGAAATGGGGGTGGATGACGGCGTGGCTCAACCTGATCGGCCTGATCTTCGTGATCGCGGCGATCAACTTCGGCACCTACGATCCGTTCTTCAAGACGCTGATCGCACCGATGTTCGGCGTCGGTCCGGACAGCCTGACGTGGTGGCATCAGACCGCGTTCATCACGGTCATCACGATTTCGCAGGCGATCCTGAACGCACGCGGCATCCGGATCGCGAGCAAGATCACCGACCTGTCCGGCTACCTGATCTTCGTCGTGACGATCGCGCTGGTCGTGTCGCTGCTGGTCTACTCGCCGGTCACGTTCGACCTGCATCGGCTCGTCACCTTCACCAACTACACGGGCGTCGACGGCGGCGCCTGGCCGAAGCAGACCACGCCGCTCGCGTTCCTGTCCGGCCTGCTGCTGGTGACCTACACGATCACCGGTTTCGACGCGTCCGCGCATACGTCGGAAGAAACGCACGACGCGGCGAAGAACGTGCCGCGCGGCATCATCGGTTCGGTGTTCTGGTCCGCGGTGTTCGGCTACGTGATGGTGTGCACGTTCGTGCTGGTCATGCCCGACCTGACCGCCGCGATGAAACAGGGCACCGGCTTCTTCGAAGCCATCCTCGCACCGATCCCGAAGACCTTGCGCGTCTGCCTCGAGCTCGCGATGTTCTTCATCAACTACGTGTGCGGGCTCGCCGCGATCATGTCGACGTCGCGGATGATGTACGCGTTCGCGCGCGACGGCGGGCTGCCTGCGTCGAAGCTGCTGCGCAGCGTGAATCACAATCACCGGACGCCCGGCCCGGCAATCTGGACCTGCGCGGTGCTCGCGATCGTCGTCACGCTGTACGGCGACGCGTTCTCGGTACTGAGCGCGGGCAGCGCCGTGTTCCTGTTCATCTCGTATGCGATGCCGATCGGTTCCGGGATGCTCGCCGAAGGGCGCACGTGGACCGAAAAGGGCCCGTTCCAGCTGGGCATCTGGTCGAAGCCGTGCGCGCTGCTCGCGCTGGTGGGCGCGTGCGTGCTCGCGTACGTCGGCATCCAGCCGCCGAACGAGAAGGTGCTCTACGTGCTCGTCGCGTTCGTGGGCGTGCTGATGGTGATCTGGTACGGGTTCGGCGTGCGCAAGTCCTTCGCCGGGCCGCCGGTGCTCAAGGACACGCGTAACGACGAGCGGATTCGCGAACTCGAGGCGAACGTCGATCCGACCGTGTGACGCGACACCGGTTCGCACACGGCGCAAAAAATCCGGCTCGCGGTGTGCGAGCCGGATTTTTTTACATCGTTTCGGAACGAGCGAGGTTCAACGGCGTCGGCAGTCGAACCCGATTGCCGCGTCTCAGCCGTAGACCGGGAAACGCTGCGTCAACTCCGCGACCAGACCGCGTACGCGTTCGATCGTCGCGGCATCTTCCGGTGCTTCCAGCACGTCGGCGATCAGGTTGCCGACCTTCTCCGCTTCCGCCGGACCGAAGCCGCGCGTCGTCATCGCCGGCGAGCCCAGGCGGATGCCGCTCGTCACGAACGGCTTCTCCGGATCGTTCGGGATCGCGTTCTTGTTCACCGTGATGTGCGCCGC
>NZ_QTQH01000040.1:0-9943 GCF_003853805.1 Burkholderia sp. Bp8994 | reverse complement strand
ATGATCCGCGGCACGATGTCGAACGGAATCAGGCGCTCGGCGGCCTGCGCGTCGCCGTACACGGCGAACGTGATGCCGGTCCTGCGGAACACGCCTTCCGCGTCGTGGGCTTTCTGGGCGAGGCTTGCAGGGTTCTGCGTGTCGAGCCATGCCTTGACTCGCGAATAGGGCGGGCGAACCTGATCGCCTGCAAGCATTTCGTCAAACGGTGCCATTGAATTTTCTCTTTTTCTGCGAGACGGCCTGCATCGGGCCGCAGGCCGTCCCCCGATTGCGCGTCGGCTCAGTTGTCGCCCTTCTCGAGCACTTGCCGTGTCAGCGTGACCGACGGAATCGTCGGCTTGAGCAACCCACGGCGCGCGCGACTGCTCAACCACTTCCAGCCGGCCACGAGCAGCAGCGCGACCAGCGGGATCGACGCGATCGTCCACGTCCCGTTCGGGTAGTCGAACGCCATCAGCACCAGCACGCCGAGCAGGAACAGCAGCGTGAGCCACGACGTCACGGGCGCGCCCGGCATCCTGAACGGCACGTCCTCCACTTCGCCGCGCCTGACCGCCGCGCGGAACTTCATCTGGCACACGACGATGAAGCCCCACGTGCTGATGATGCCGAGCGACGCGATGTTCAGCACGATCTCGAACACGCTCGACGGCACGAGATAGTTGAGCAGCACGCCGACCACGTAGATCGCGACCGTCACCAGAATGCCCGCGTACGGCACGGATTGCGCGCTCATTCGGCCGAGGAACGCCGGGGCCGAGCCGCCCATCGACAGCGAACGCAGCACGCGCCCGGTCGAATACAGGCCCGAGTTGAGGCTCGACAGCGCCGCCGTCAGCACCACCAGGTTCATCACCGAGCCGATGCCCGGCACGCCGAGCGCGCCGAAGAACGTGACGAACGGACTCTGGCCCGCCTTGTATGCGCTCCACGGCAGCAGGCAGACCAGCAGCACCACCGACGCGACGTAGAAGATCGCGATGCGCCAGATCACGTTGTTGATCGCGCGCGGCAGCACCTTGCGCGCGTCCTTGCATTCGCCGGCGGCGGTGCCCACCAGTTCGACGCCCGCGAACGCGAACACCACGCCCTGCACCAGCACCAGCGCCGGCATCAGTCCGTGCGGAAAGAAGCCGCCGTTGTCGGTGATCAGATGCATGCCGGTGTCACGGCCGGCGACCTGCACGCCCGTGCCGAGGATCACCGAGCCGATGATGAGAAACAGCACGATCGCGGCGACCTTGATCAGCGCGAACCAGAACTCCATCTCGGCGAACCACTTCACGCCGATCAGGTTCATCGTCGCGACGATGCAGAGCGCGACGAGCGCGAAGATCCACTGCGGCACGGCCGCGAACGGCGCCCAGTAATGCATGTAGAGCGCGACGGCGGTGATGTCGACGATGCCGGTCATCGCCCAGTTCAGGAAGTACATCCAGCCCGCGACGAACGACGCCTTCTCGCCGAGGAATTCGCGCGCGTACGACACGAAGCTGCCGCTGCTGGGGCGATGCATCACGAGTTCGCCGAGCGCGCGCAGGATCAGGAACGAGAACGCGCCGCACACCAGATAGACGATCGCGAGCGACGGTCCGGCGGCCTGCAGACGGCCGCCCGCGCCGAGGAACAGACCGGTGCCGATCGCCCCGCCGATCGCGATCATCTGCACCTGTCGATTGCCGAGGGTCTTGTGGTAGCCGGCTTCGTGCGATTCAAGCCAGCTGCGTTTGTCGGTTTCGCCGGTTGTCGACGGTTCGGGAATCGATGCCATGACGGTATCCTCGTGCACGGATGTAATTGGATTCATCCCGATCGCGAGACGATCGGGACCACCGGTACCGGAGGATCAGGGTGCGGATTCAAGCGCACCCATCCTGATTGCGATTCGCCGATCTTGGCGAAAAGCGCGGTATGTCGCGAACTTATTCAGCCGTAATTCCCATCACAAACAGAATGCGAATTTGGACTAGGCCTGTTCGAATTCCTGCATATGGGCCTCGGCCGTAGCGCCGCAAAGTGCGTCAGCGGGCTCGTCGCGTGCGATGCCGCATATCGCGCATGTGCGACTGTCGTTTCGGTTTTTCTGTTTCCACTTCCGACCGGGATTCATGCTGGTTCAGGGTCACTTCGGCTCGCCGCGGCTGCCGTGCCTAATCGAGATCGGCTGCGCGGCACCGCGCGCGATGACGTCCGGCCGGCATTGCCTCAAGCATCAGTGGGCAAAGAGATCGCGACCGACTATCGTGTGATGGACGCGCGCGCTGTGCGGATTTCGCGATGCGCGACGCACTCTGGCATTTCTCTCTTGCGTCGGTCCGATCCGGCAGCACTTCGCGTTGCCGAGACATCAGATGAACGCGGTATGTCGTCGCGCCATACTCAAAGAACGCCTCGCCACATGGCATGGTTGGACTGTCTCTTCCGCAGCCAACGAAGTAATCTGATAAGGATAACTACTCTTGATGAAGGCACGTAGCCTGCGCTTGTCAACTTGACATAGCCGTAGCAAGACGCTGCCGCGTACGCATCAGGCCGGTTTCCCGCCGCCGTCGCTCGGCGTTGCCGGCCCCGCATCGATCGCGACGCGATTCTTGCCGTCGTGCTTCGCGCGGTACAGCGCGCGGTCGGCGGCTTCGATCAGCGACGTCATCGGCGTGCCGGCCGCCGGCACGACGCTCGCGCCGCCGATGCTGATCGTCACGTAGCGGCCGGTCGACGAATGCACGTGCTCGAGCCGCAGCGCTTCGATCGCAAGGCGAATCTTCTCGGCGAGCAGGCGCACGCCGCCCGGCGACGTGCCCGGCAGCACCACCGCGAATTCCTCGCCGCCGAAGCGTGCGGCGAGATCGCCCGGGCGGCCGAGGCAGCTTTCGACGGTCGAGGCGACCCGCTTGAGCACGTCGTCGCCCGACACGTGGCCGTACGTGTCGTTGTAAAGCTTGAAGTTGTCGACGTCGATCATCAGCAGCGACAGCTCGCTGCGCTCGCGCGCGCCGCGCCGCCATTCGGCGTTCAGGTATTCGTCGAGATAGCGCCGGTTCGACAGCCCGGTGAGCCCGTCGGAATGCGTGAGGCGGCGCAGTTCGAGGTTCGCTTCGAGCAATTGCTGCTGCGATTGCCGCAGTGCGCGGTAGGCTTCGTCGCGCTGCAGCAGGTTGACGTACGAGCGCGAGTGGTAGCGGATCCGTGCGACGAGCTCGATGCGGTCCGGCAGCTTCACGAGGTAGTCGTTCGCGCCGGCCGCAAACGCGGCGCTCTTGATTACCGGTTCCTCTTTGGTCGACAGCACGATGATCGGCACGTCGCGGATCACCGGATTCGTGCGGTACGCCTTCACGAGGCTCAATCCGTCGGTGCCAGGCATCACGAGGTCCTGCAGGATCACGGTCGGCCGCGTTTCGACTGCGGCGGCGAGCGCGTCGTCCGAGCGCGGGCAGTAGTGGAAGTCGATGCGGTCCTCGTCGGCAAGCGCGCGCCGCACGGCCTGGGCGACGATCGTCTGGTCGTCGACCAGCAGCACCATCACCGGCACGTCGGTCGCCGGCGGCACCTGCAGGGTCGCGCGCGCGGCTTCGAGCGCCGCGCCCGCGCCGTCCGCGCCGTCCGCGGCGGACGTGCCGTTATCGTGGCCCGGGCGTCGCGTGGAGTCCCTAGTCATGTCGACACCCGTTGTTGCCATTGCTGTCACGCAAGTCCATTTCATTCAGTTCCCGACGAGCGCCGCCAGTTCGCCCGCAATGCGCTCGAGCGGCAGGATTGCGCGCGCGGCGCCGAGCGTCGCGGCGGCTTTCGGCATTCCGTAGACGGCGCTCGTCGCCTGGTCCTGCGCGATCGTATGGTAGCCCTTCATCCGCATCGCCTTCAGCCCGATCGCGCCGTCGCGCCCCATCCCGGTGAGCAGCACGCCGATCACCTCGCCGGGCCAGTGCTCGGTCACGCTGCTGAAGAACACGTCGACCGACGGCCGGTACGGCGTCTCGGCCGGCTCGCGCGTGTATTCGAGCGTGCCGGCGCGCGTGATCCGCAGGTGGTCGTTGGTCGCGGCGAGCAGCACGAACGACGGCTGCGGCCGGTCGCCTTCGCGCGCGATGCGCACGTTGAGCGGCGTCTGGCCGTCGAGCCATTGCGCCATGCCGTCCGCGAACGCCTGGTCGACATGCTGCACGATCACGATCGGCGCGCCGAAATCGGTGGGCAGCGCGCCGAGGATCGACGCAAGCGCGGTCGGGCCGCCGGCCGACGCGCCGATCGCGACGAGCTGCCCGCCGTCGCCGCGCGCCGTCGTGCCGGCGGGGCGGGCGGCGCCCGCCGGATTGTCGAGCAGCCGGCCGATCTGGTCGATCTTCGCGAGCAACAGCTGCGCGGTGTCGCCGTTCGCGCCTGCGCCGAGCCGCGGCGTATCGACTGCGTCGAGCGCGCCCGCGCCCATCGCCTCGTACACGCGCCACGCATTCGCGCCGATGCTGCTCGTCACGATCAGGATCGCGCACGGCTTGCCCGACGACATGATCCGTCGCGTCGCCTCGACACCGTCGAACTTCGGCATGATCAGGTCCATCAGCACGACGTTGGGCGGTTGCGCGGCGCAGAACTCGACGGCCTGCGCGCCGTCGGTCGCGACCCACAGCACGCGGTGCTCGGGCCGCCGCGCGACCGCGCGGCGCAGCGCCTCGACGGCGAGCGGAAGGTCGTTGACGATGCCGATGTTCACGGACGGGCTTCTCCTATCAGGTCGCGTACGGCGTCGAGCAGGGTTTCGTCGTGGAAGCTGCTCTTCGCCAGGTAGTAGTCGGCGCCCGCGTCGAGTCCGCGGCGGCGGTCCTCCTCGCGGTCCTTGTACGACACGATCATCACCGGCAGCGATTTCAGCGCGGCATCGCGCTTGATCAGCGTGACGAGTTCGATGCCGTCCATGCGCGGCATGTCGATGTCGGTCACGACGAGATCGAAATCGGCGCCGCGCAGCGCGTTCCAGCCGTCCATCCCGTCGACCGCGACGGTGACGGCATAGCCGCGCTTTTCGAGCAACTTGCGCTCCAGTTCGCGTACCGTCAGCGAATCATCGACCACCAGCACGTGCCGGCGCCGTGCGACGGCCGTGTGCTGCGCGCGCTGCACCTTGTCGAGCTGGCCGCCGCGCACGAGCTTGTCGACCGAACGCAGCAAGTCCTCGACGTCGATGATCAGCACCGGTTCGCCATTCTCCATCAGCGCGGCCGCCGCGATGTCCTTGACCTTGCCGAGCCGGCGATCGAGCGGCTGGATCACCAGCATGCATTCGCCGCGGAACCGGTCGACGGCGATCCCGTACGACTCCCATTCGTCGCCGATCACGACGGTCGCGACGCTGTCGCCCGCCTGTTCCGGCAGCGGTGCGCCGAGCAGCTGGTGCGCGGTGACGAGCCCGACCGGGCGGCCGTCGAAGCGGAAATGCTGCTGGCCTTCGAGCGTGTCGATGTCGGCGCGCGCGAGTTCGAGCGTGCGGCGCACGTGGGCAAGCGGGATCGCGTACGCTTCGCCGCCGACCTCGACGAGCAGGCTGCGCACGATCGACAGCGTGAGCGGCAGTTGCAGCACGAAGCGCGCGCCGCGGCCCGGCTCGGTGAAGATCCGCACGGTGCCGCGCACGGCCTTGACCATGTCGTGCACCGCGTCGAGGCCGACGCCGCGGCCCGACACATCGGTGACGCGGTCGCGCATCGAGAAGCCGGGGAGCAGCAGGAAGTCGAGCAGCTCGAGGTCGGACAGCCGCGCGGCCGTGTCCGCGTCGGCGAGCCGGCGCCGCACGACGCCTGCGCGCAGCGCGTCGAGATCGATGCCGGCGCCGTCGTCGCTGACGGAGATCAGCAACTGGCCCGCGCTGTGGCGCGCTTCGAGCGTCACGCTCGCTTCGGCCGGCTTGCCGCGTGCGATGCGCTCGTCGGGCGTCTCGACGCCGTGGTCGAGCGCGTTGCGCAGCAGGTGGCCGAGCGGCGCGTCGAGCATGTCGAGGATGTCGCGGTCGACCTGCGTCGTTTCGCCGACGATCGCGAATCGCACGCGCTTGCCGAGCGAACGTGCGAGATCGCGGACGATGCGCGGATACGCGTGCGTTGCGTCGCCGAACGGTCGCATCCGGCAGCGCAACGCTTCGTCGTAAAGCTGCTGCGCGAGATGCGTGCTGCGGCGGTCGAAGCGGTCGAGCTCGTCCAGGCGCGCGCCGAGCTGCAGCTGCAGGTTGCCGAGCCCCTGGCGCACATCGTTCAGCGACGCGAGCGCGGCCGGGTCGAGCCGCTCCGCGAGCGTTTCGACGAGCACGTCCAGCGAGCGCGCGACGTCGCGCTGCATCCGCTTGATGCGCAGGATCGAGCCCGTGAACGGCTTCAGCCAGTGCGATTCGACGAGCGATTCGCTGGACAGGCTCAACAGCTGATCGAGTTGCTCGGCGCGTACGCGCAGCATCCGCTGCGGATCGTGCCGGGGGGGCGGTTGGGTGTGCAAAGGCGGGGCGTCGGGCGCGACGGCATGCAAGCCCGGCGACGGATCGGCCGGCGGGTGGCGCGGCGGGCCGTCGCCGGTGCACGGCGATATCGAGACAAGGGCGGCATCGTCGGGCGCGGAGCCGATGTGCGGCGCTGCGGCGCCTGGTTCCGGCGCGGGCGGTACGGGCAGTGTAAGCGGTGTGAGCGACACCGCGCGTTCGGCGCGCTCGTCCGACGCATCGGTCGGACCCAGTGCGGCCAGCGCGTCGAGGTCCGCGCGCGAGATCGCCGCCGCCGGATCGGCGTTGCCGACGCGCAGCAGCAGGTCCACGCCATGCAGCAGTGCGTCGATGTGCGCGGTCGTCAGCGTCAGCTCGCCACGCTGCGCGGCAACGAAGCATTCCTCCATCGCGTGCGCGACGTCGACGCCGTCCTGCAGGTCGACGATGCGCGCGGCGCCCTTCAGCGAATGCGCGGCGCGCATGCACGCTTCCAGCGCGGGCGCGTCGCCGGGCGAATGTTCGAGCGTTAGCAGTCCACTCGCGAGCGCCTGCGTCTGCGTGTGTGCTTCGTCGCGGAATAGGTCGAGCAGCGACAGGCGCATCAGGTCGTCGTCCGTGCTCATCGCAGGCTCCTCGCAAGCGAGTCGAACACGCGATCGGTGTCCAGCACGCCGATCGTTGTATCGCGCCACGCGAGCAGGCCGCGCGTGTGCATCGCGGCCGCGTGGGTGAGCGTCGTCGGCACCGGCAGCAGCGCATGCGCCGCGAAGCGCAGCACGCCCTCGACCTCGTCGACGGGCAGCGCAACCGCGTCGCCGCGATGCTCGACGACCAGCATCCGCGCATACGCGTTGCGCGACTCGTGCGGTCCGGTCGCGTTGCGTTCGAGATTCAGCAGTACACCGAGGGATGCTGCGATCGTCAGCGTGCCGCGCACGTTGACGAGCCCGAGCACGGCGCCGTCGCGCCGGTGCGGCAGCGAATGGATCGGGCGCGGCCCATCGACCTGCCGCAGCGCGGCGGCGGGCAGGCCGAGCCATTCGTCGCCGACGCGGAACGCGAGCGCGGACTGCTGCGCTTGCGCATCGTCGGCAGATGCGGCGGATGCAGTGAGTCGTGCGTCTGCAGGGGCTGGCTGCGAGGTGCTGCGTGCGGCGCGCGCCGTTTCGGCGAGGTCCGCGTCGGTGAGCGGCCGGTCGAGCAGCTTCCCGGCCGCGTGTTCGAACACCGGGCAGTTCAGGCAGCGGGTGTGCACGGCAAGCCGCGGACACGAGCCGTCACCTCGCGTGCCGATGAGATTCCAGCAATCGTCGACGGCCCTGGCCGGAGCGCGATCGTCACGAGCGGCGTGGGTCATGGGTTCCGCCCGGTTCGCTGGTCCGGTCCGCCGTCGGCACGGCTGACGTGCCGCGCGCTTGCCCGCTGCGCACGCAGCATCAGTTGCCGGGCACCTGCCGCGTCACCTGCCGCGTCGCGCAGCGCGGCGAGATGGGTCAGGGCCTCATAGTGAGCCGGGTCGAGATACAGCGTCTTGCGATAAAAATCCTGCGCGTCCGCATCGAGGCCGCGCGCATCGGCGATCAGGCCAAGCAGGTAGAACGCGTCTGCGTCGGGGCCGTGCGCGAGCGTGAATGCGTGCGCGGCACGCTCGGCG
The DNA here is from genome assembly GCF_003853805.1 of Burkholderia sp. Bp8994. Taxonomy (NCBI): domain Bacteria; kingdom Pseudomonadati; phylum Pseudomonadota; class Betaproteobacteria; order Burkholderiales; family Burkholderiaceae; genus Burkholderia; species Burkholderia sp. Bp8994. Next base: position 1,823 of record NZ_QTQH01000040.1, on the reverse strand, counting down.
TCGTCGAGGCGGCCCGTGTCGGCGAGCCGGCGGGCGTCGGCGAGCATGGGCGCCGGGGCGGCGGGTGCGCTCGGCGCGGCATCCGCGGCATCGGGCGCCGCCTGCGCGATGCGTGTCGCCGGCGGCCGCTGTGGCACGGCCGGCGGGCGGTGCAGGGTTGCCGTTGCGAAATGGTTTGCCATGGAGGGTGCCGCCACCGGGTGCCGGGGCGGCAACGTCTGCGGCGCCACCGGCTTCGCAGATGCCACAGACACAGTGGGCGGCCGCTCGCCATCGTTCGCGCCCGTGGCCGGAGCATCAGCCTGCGCCGCGCGATGGAACGCGAACGCGAGCGGAATGCGCGCGGGCGCCAGCGCATGCCGCATCATCAGCCCCGTCTCGGCCGGGCCGACGAAGATCGTGCCGCCGTCCGCGAGTTGCCGCTCGAGCAGCCGGATCGACTGGTCCTGAGCGTGTCGGTCGAAATAGATCAGCACGTTGCGGCAGAAGATGAAGTCGTAGCGCGTGTCCGCGTCGAGCGGCAGGTCGAACAGGTTCGCCTGCACGAAGCGTACCGGTTCGCGCACCCGCAGGTCGAGCTGCCAGCCGCCGATCGTTTCGCTGAAGTGGCGGTCGCGGAATTCGAGCGGGTGGCCACGAAATGCGTTGCGTCCGTAGACGCCGGCCCGCGCCCGCTCGATCGCGCGTGCGCTGATGTCGATCGCGTCGATCGCGAAGCGTGACGGGCCGATGCCGGCGTCAAGCAGTGCCATCGAGATTGAATACGGCTCCTCGCCGGTCGAGCACGGCACGCTCAGCACGCGCAGCGTGCGCGCCGGCTCGCGCACGAGCCGCACGTCGGCGATCCGCGCAAGCGCGACGAATGCCTCGCGGTCGCGGAAGAACCACGTTTCCGGCACGACCAGCGTTTCGATCAGCGCCTGCCGTTCGTCCGCGGACGCATTCAGCCGCTGCCAGTACGCATCGATCGCGGCGCCACCGGCGGCCTCGGCGACGTCGTCCGGCATGCCGCCGGCGGGCCGCGGTGTGTCGGGCGCGTCCGGTGCATCGGCCTGCGTGACGCGTGCGCGTTCGGCAACCGCGCGCGCGAGCGCACGATTGCCGAGCGTCGCCGCATCCATCCCGGTTTCACGCGCGAGCCACGCTTCGAATCGAGGGTCGTTGGCGTTCATCATGGCCATCATCCGGCAAGCGCCTGCGCGGGCGGAAACAGCAATGCGCGCGCGTCGTCATCGAGCATCTGCTCTACGTCGATCCGCTGCACGAATCCCGTCGCGTCGGCGGCGACCGGCCCGAGCCAACGCGCGTGCGGCGTCGCGATCCCGCTGTCGGCGAATTGCGCGGGCGCGAACTCGCGCACCTGCGTCGCGTGCTCGACGATCAGCCCGAGCCATCGATCGGCGCCGTCCGCCTCGTGTTGCTGCGCATAGCGCACGACGACGAGCCGCGTCGATCGCAGCGCGTGCGCCGCGCGCCCGAGCGCGAGCCGCGGCACGTCAATCACCGGCACCAGCTTGCCCCGGTGATCGATCACGCCGGTGAGCCATGGCGGCGTACCCAGCATCGACTTCACGGGCGCGAGCGCCAGCACCTCGACGATCCGCGTCGCATCGAGCGCATAGCGTTCGCCGTCGAGTTCAAAAAGTAGGAAGAGCATCGTGTCGTCCGCACGAAGGCCGCGTGCGTCAGCCGTCGATCTTGAAGCGCGACACGCCGGTGCGCAGGTGGTTCGCGACGAGCGTCAGATCGTCGATCGCCTGCGACGACTGGCGCAGCGATTCGGCCGTCTGCTGCGCGGCTTCCGACAGCTGCGACAGCGCCTG
>NZ_QTQH01000039.1:0-20833 GCF_003853805.1 Burkholderia sp. Bp8994 | reverse complement strand
CCCCCCCCCCCCCCCCCCCCCCCCCCCCCCCCCCCCCCCCCCCCCCCCCGCCCCCCCCCCCCCCCCCCCCCCCCCCCATCCCCCCAACCCCCCCCCCCCCCCCCCCCCCCCCCCGCCGCGCTTCAACTCCCGCTGCTACACCTTCCCCGCTTCACCCTCTTCGCTTCACGCAGCGCCTATCGCACCGGAAAGTCGTGGACGAACGCGTCGACCGCATGGCCGTCGAGGCTCGGCCCGCGGCCGACCACGTTACATCGCGGCGCCGATCGAGGTGTCCGCATCGAACCCATACAGCACGGCCGGGTTGTCGACGAGTATCGCGCGGCCGACCGCCGCGTCCGCCGCGCACGCGTGCAACCAGCCGAGGAGTTGCGCATCGTCGGGCAGCGGCGACGCGTTCGGGTGCGGCCAGTTGCTGCCCCACACGCAGCGCGCCGCATGCGCGCGTGCGAGCACGGTGGCAAGGCGTGCGACATCGTCGTAACCGGGCGCACCGGATCGCGAGGTCTCGTAAGGCGCGGACAGCTTCACCCACACGTGGCCGCGATCCAGCAGGCGCCGCAACGCAACGAAGGCCGGCGCATCCGGTGCAACCGGCGTCAGGAACTTGCCCGTGTGATCGATGACGACGCGCGCCGGCAACGACGCCAGCATCGGCTCGACGTCGGGCAGCGTCCGGCCGTCGAGCTGCAAATCGATGTGCCAGCCGAGCGGCGCGATCCGCGCGGCCATCCGCTCGAGCTCGTCCCATCGCGCGACGCCGCCCGACAGCGTCATGAACCGCACGCCGCGGATGCCCGCCGCGTGCAGCCGCTCGAGTTCGGCATCCGGCACGTCGACCGGCACCGTCGCGACGCCGCGCGCCTGCGGGCCGAGCGCGGCCAGCGCATCGAGCGTGCAGCGGTTGTCGAAGCCATAACCGGTCGGTTGCACGACGACCACGCGCGCGAGGCCGAGCGTCTGTTGCACGCGGCGATACGCATCCACCGGCGCATGCGGCGGGCGGAACGTCGCCGTCGGCGCGAGCGGATATGCATCGTCGTAGATGTGGATATGGCAATCGCACACCGGCGCCAGCCGCATGCCGCCTTCGTCGCGCGTCATCGCACACCCGGCGCGGCGGACGCGTCGGCCGACCGCCAGCGTTCGAGCCGCGTCGCATGCGCGGCGTTGACCGCGCCGTTCGGCACGCGTGCGTCGAGCAGCGCGGCGAGTTGGTCGACCGTCTCCAGCGCCTGGTGCTCGACCGCCGGTCGCGTCAGTCCGCCGATGTGCGGCGTGGCGATCACGCGCGGATGCGCGGCGAGTCCGGGCGTCGGCATCTGGTCCGCCGCGCGGCCGACGTCGAGCGCGCAACCGGCCAGCCGGCCGCCGTCGAGCGCGTCGGCCAGCGCCTGCTCGTCGACCAGCTCGCCGCGCGACGCATTGACGAAGCACGCGCCCGGCTTCATCGCGGCGAACGCGCGCGCATCGAACAGGTTCGCGGTGGCCGGCGTCGCGGGCGCGAGGCACACGACGTAATCCGCGTCGCGCAGCAAGGTCGCGCGGTCGACCTGTTCGATCGACGGCGCGTCGACCCGCACGTACGGGTCGCACACGAGCACGCGCATCCCGAACGCCGTCGCGATCGGCACGAGATGACGCGCGATCTGTCCATAGCCGACCACGCCCAGCGTGCTGCCGCGCAATTCGCGGCCCATCCGCGGCAGCGGCGGCGTGCCGCGGTGGTACGCATCCGCGTAGCCGCCGATCCCGCGCGCGAGGCCGATCATCGCGCCGATCACCCACTCCGCGACGGCCGGCCCGAACCCGGGGCTCGCCTGCGTGACCAGCACGCCGAACTCGCTCGCCGCGTCGACGTCGACGGTACGGATGTCGACCGCGCAGCGCAGGAACGCGGCGAGCGCGGGCAGCCCCGCGAACAGCGCACGCGGCGCCGGCGTCTGCCGGTACGCGATGATCGCGTCGCACCCCTGCGCGGCGGCGATCAGCTCGTCCGTGCCGAGCTCCCGGTCGAGCGGATTGCACGTGACGTCCGCGAGCGCCTGCAGCGCGCACAGCGCCTTCGCGCCGAAGTAGTAATCGAACATCCCCGACGGATGGGTCACGTAGACGCGCGTCATGCGTTGTCTCCGTTCGATTCGACCGCGCGCGGCGGCGGCGCGACCGACGCGCGCTCGACCAGCGTGACGCCCGGGAACACGCACTGCCCGGGCGCCGATGACGGGTCGCCGTCGTGCCGCATCACGCGCCGCACCATCTCCGCGGCCATCTCGGTGACGGGCAGTTGCACCGTGGTCAGCGCCGGCCACGAGATCGCCGACAGGAAATGGCCGTCCATCCCGACGACCGACACATCGTCCGGCACGCGCAATCCGCCGTCGCGCAGCCCCGCCATCAGGCCGAGCGCGAACAGGTCGTTGACCGCGACGACGCCGGTCGGCCGCGCCGGATCGGCCGCGAGCGCGGCGCCGAGCGCGCGCCCGACCTCGACGATCACCGCGTCGCCGTATTCGTTCGCCGGGCCGCCTTCGAGCACTTGCGCATCGGCGCCTGCGTCGCGCGCCACTTCGAGAAAGCCGCGAATCTTGTCGCTGCGGCTCACGGTGATGCCGGCCACGGTCGCGAACGCGAGCCGCGTATGGCCCGCGGCGACGAGGCAGCCGGTCGCGAGCCGCGCGGCCGCCTCGTTGTCGGCCGTCACGTGATCGACCTTCGATTGCTCGCCGGGCGTCGCGCGGCGGTCGTAGCTGACGACCGTCATCCCGCGTTCGGCCGCGCGTTCGAGGTGGCTTTCGTCGGCGAGCGACGAGATCACGATCACGCGCCGCACGCCGTGCGCGAACAGGTCGTCGAAGAACGCCGCCTCCTTGCCCGCGTCGCGGTACGTGTTGCCGATCAGCACGCGATGACCGTACTGCTCCTGCGCGCAAGCCTCGATCTCACGCGCGATGTAGCCGTACATCGGATTCGCCATCGACGGCACCAGCAACCCGACGAGCGGCGTCTGCCCCGTCTTGAGCTGGCGCGCGAGCGTGCTCGGCCGGTACTGCAGCGCATCCATCGACGCCTTCACGCGCTCGAGCGTCTCCGGCTTCATCTGGTCGGTGCGGCCGTTGAGCACGTTCGAAACCGTGCTGACCGAAACGGCCGCATGACGGGCCACGTCCTGAATCGTACTCATGTCGTCTTGCATTGAACGGGCTACAGGCCGAAACGGGCCGGCAGCCACAACGAAAACGCCGGTGCGAAGATCAGCGCCACGAGGGCAACGAACAGCACCAGCAGGTATTTCACCATCGGCCGGGCGACGCGCGCGACCTCGGTCCCCGTGATCGCGCAGGTCGTGAACAGCCCGAGGCCGACGGGCGGCGCGAACAACCCGAGCCCCATCGCCACCACCACGACCGTGCCGAAATGCAGCGGGTTGATGCCGAGCTGCAGCGCGATCGGCGCGAGCAGCGGCCCGAAGATGATCAGCGCGGGCGCGCCTTCGAGCACGGCGCCGAACACGATCATCAGGAGCGCCGCCAGCAACAGGAACGCCGTCGAGCCGTACTGATGGGCAAACGCGGTCATTGTGCCCGAGACGAGCGCCGGAATCTGCTCGATCGACAGCGCGAACGACACGCTCGACGCCGCCGCGACGATGAACAGGATGCCGCTCGCCATCGATGCCGCACGCACGAACACGCGGCCGACCGAGCGCCAGGTCAGTTCGTGGAACGCCGTCCAGCCGATCACCAGCGCATAGACCACCGCGAAGGCCGACACTTCCGTCGAGGTCGCGATGCCCGACGTCACGCCCTTGCCGATCATCACGACCATGATCAGCGCGACCAGCGCGCCGCCCGCGAGCGGCAGCCACGCGCGGCGCTCGACGAACACCGCGTCGATGTCGATGCGGCGTCCGCAGATCACGGTCACGACCGCCAGCGACGCGGCGAGCACGGCCGCCGGCACGATTCCCGCGACGAACAGCCCCGCGATCGAGATGTTCGCGACGAAGCCCATGATGATCATGTTCACGCACGGCGGGATCGTCTCGGCCATCACCGCGCTGCACGCGAGCAGCGCCGCGGTTTCGTCGGGGTCCTGGCGCGCACGGCGCACGGCCGGCATCACGACGCCGCCCACCGCCGCGATGTCGGCCAGCTTCGAACCCGACACGCCGGAAAAGCACGCCGTCGCAAGGATCACGATCAACCCGAGCCCGCCGCGCACCCGCCCGAAGATCCGCAGCAGCAATTCGACGAGCCGCGTGGACATCCCGTTCGACTCCATCAGCAAGCCGGCCAGCACGAAGAACGGCACCGCCAGCAGCACGAAGTGATCGGCGCCGGCCATCACCTGCTGCGAGTAGACCTGCAACGGCAGCGTCGGGTCGGCGAGGAAATACAGCAGCGCCGAGAACGCGAGCACGAAGCCGATCGGCACGCCCAGCACGAGCCCGCCGACGAAGCCGGCGATCAGCAGCGCCCCCGGCGCGATCGCATGCTCGGGCCGCAGCGCGTTCCAGCCGTACACGGCGCCCGCGAGCACCGCGCAGCACGCAAGCGTGCCAAGTACGCGGCGGCGCGGCGCGTTCAGCGCGTTCGCGAGCGCGAACACGCTCATGAACAGCGCGCCAAACATCATCGGATACACGTTGATCCAGCCCGGCAGGCCGCCGGTCGTCAACTGGTCGTACGAATCGCCGAGCAGCTGCCACGACGACGCCAGCAGGTTCAGCGACACCGCCGCGACGATCCAGTGTCCGATCTGCACGAGCGCACCCTGCCAGCGCGCCGGCAGCCAGCCGCGGAACAGGTCGATGCCGACGTGCTGGCTGCGGCCGAGCACCGTCGCCGCGCCGAAGAACACCAGCACGATCATCAGCGCGCTCGCGACCTCCTCGGCCCAGTCGACCGGATCGTGCAGGAAATAGCGGAACACGACCGACACGAACACCACGAGCACGTCGACGGCCAGCACCGCGGCCGACACGTATTCGATCCAGCGCATCGCCGCCGCCAGCGCGCGGACGGCGGCGCGCGCGGGGCGGTCTGCGCCGGCGCCCGGCACGACGCTCGAAACGGAACCGGTATCCATTGCTCAACCCCGCGCCGCGGCGATCGCCGGAAACAGCGGCGCGGTGGCCGGATATTGCTTGGCGAACGCCACGTAGAGGCGGTCGTGCATCGCCTGCCGCAGCGCGGCGCGCTCGGCCTCCGCCATCGGATGGAACGTCATCCCGTGCTGCTTCAGCGCCGCCTCCGCCTGCGCGGCCTTCTGCGTCGCGATCGCGCGCTGTTGCGCGGTCGCATCGGCCACCGCGCGGTCGAACGCCGGGCGCAGGTTCGCCGGAATCCGCTCGAGCGCGCGCCGCCCCATCACGACGGTCATCGCCGCGAACACGTGGTGCGATTGCCAGCACGACTTGACGATCTCGTCGAAGCGGCTCGCGAGCACGGTGGCCGGATCGTGCTCGAGCCCGTCGACGACGCCCGTCTGCACGGCCATGTACAGCTCGCCGAACGGAATCGGCGTCGGCACCGCGCCCATCACCTTGAAGGTGTCCATGAACGCCGGCGTCGGCAGCACGCGCAGCTTCGTGCCCTTCACGCCCGGCAGCGCCGTCACCGGCTGCTTCGTGAACACGCAGCGCCCACCGAAGTGCGAGCCCCACGTCAGCACCGAGCAGCCCGCGCGCTTTTGCAGCAGCGCGTTCAGGCTGGTGCCGACCTGGCCGTCGAGCACCTTCGCGACGTGCGCATAGCTGTCGAACAGGTAGCCGAGATCGAGCATGCCGAGCTCGGGTGCGACCGTGGCCCAGATCGACGACCCCGCGATCATCATGTCGATCGCGCCGATCTTCACCTGCTGCGCGACGTCGCTCTCCTTGCCGAGCTGGCTGTTCGGAAAGTAGTCGACCCGGATCGCATCGCCGACGCTCGCCTTCAGGTTCGCGGCAAGCCGCTCGTACCACACGTAGTGCGCGGCGTTCTGGTCGGCCGGCATCGACGACGAGCAGCGCAGCGTCACGGTTTGCGCCGCGCGGCCGATCGCCGGCAGGCCGCCCGCGACCGCGAGCGTGGCGGCGGGCGCCGTTTGCAGAAAGCGCCGCCGGGTGAAGGTAGTCATGGCCGTCTCCTTTGCAGTGCGCCTCCAGGCGCAACTGTATCGATTTAGTGTATCGATACAGTAATACGACGACCGATGAGAGAAAAATGAGGGTTTTCCCGTGCGCGGATGAAAAACGGGCCTTCCGCGTGGTGGTTTTGGGCCGGAATCGCAGACGGCGCCGGTCTGTGCCGGTCTTGCAGGCCGGTGTCGGCGCGCGTCGGGCGCGGCGCCTGATATCATCAGACAACAGACCTTGGCTAAACAACGCCCCCGCCGTCCGCCTCCTGCGTCAGAAACTGCTCGACCATCGCGTTGAACACCGGCAGCGCCGGATTGTCGTTGTCCGCGCGCCACGCGAGATACAGCTCCGCCGCCACGTCGACGTCCGCGAGCGGCCGGAACACCACGCCGTCCACATGCAGCTCGCGCGCCGACGCCGGCACCAGCGCCGCACCCAACCCGGCACGCACCAGGCCGAGGATCGTATGCGTCTGCCCGACGTAATGCAGGTAGTTCGGCAAGCGCCCGGCGCCGGCGAACATCCCCGAGATCATGTCGTGGAAGTACTTGCCCTCGTTCGGCGAATACGCGATGAACGGCTGCCGGTCGAGCTGGTCCGGGCCGATCCGCTCGTACGCGGCCAGCGGCGCGCCCTGCGCGACCGAGACGAGCATCGGCTCGCGTTGCACGAGCCGGTATTCGAGCGGATGGCGCGCCGCGCGCTGGCGCACGAAGCCCGCATCGAGCATGCGCGACGCCAGCGCGTCGATCTGCACGGTCGACACCATTTCACGCAGTTCGACGTCGACGTCGGGCAGCGCCTGCGCCGCATGCGCGAGCAGCGCCGGAATCATCCGGTACGCGCTGACGGCCGTGAAGCCGAGCGTGATGCGGCCGGCCCCGCCATGCGCGACGCGCTGCGCGGCCTGTTCGGCCCGCGCGGAAAACTCGAGGATGTGCCGTGCGTCGCGCAAGAAGCGCTCGCCGGCCGCGGTCAGCCTGACCTGCCGGCTGCTGCGTTCGAGCAGCGCGATGCCGAGCGCGTGCTCGAGCAACTGGATCTGCCGGCTGAGCGGCGGCTGCGTCATGAAGAGCCGCCTGGCCGCGCGCCCGAAATGCAGTTCCTCGGCCACGGCGACGAAGCAGCGAAGCTGGTTCAGTTCAATCATTCAAATCTTGAATCAATCGATAGCGTCTTGATGTTAGACCGATATCGATTCGATTCCTATACTCGGTTGCACCTGATGTGCGGCCCGCGCCGCGCACGCCGACCGAGACCCTCATGACCATCGACCTTCTGCTCACCCAGCCGCTCCCCGACACCATCGACGCCGAACTGTCCGCCCGCTACGCGGTGCATCGGCTGTATGCGGCCGACCAGCCCGACGCGCTGCTCGATCGCGTCGCATCGCGCATCCGCGGCGTCGTCACGGGCGGCGCGAACGGGTTGCCGGCCGCGTTGATGGCGCGGCTGAGCGCGCTCGAGATCATCGCGATCAACGGCATCGGCACCGACGCCGTCGATCTCGAGCTCGCCCGCGCACGCGGCATTCACGTGACGACGACGCCCGACGTGCTGACCGACGACGTCGCCGACATGGCGCTGGGGCTGATCCTGATGACGCTGCGCGACCTCGGCGCCGGCGAGCGCATCGTGCGCGCCGGCCGCTGGGGCAAGGTGGCGCAGCCGCTCGCGACGCAGGTGACGGGCAAGCGGCTCGGCATCGTCGGCCTTGGCCGCGTGGGACGTGCGATCGCGCAGCGCGCGCAGGCGTTCCGGATGCCGGTCAGCTATTTCGGCCCGCGCGAACACCGCGACAGCGGCTATCGCTACGTGCCCGACCTCGCCGCGCTCGCGCGCGACAGCGACGTGCTCGTGCTCGCGGCGTCCGCCGATCACGGCAACGTGCTCGTGACCGCCGACGTGCTCGCCGCGCTCGGCAGCAAAGGATTCCTGATCAACGTCGCACGCGGCAAGCTCGTCGACGAAGCCGCGCTCGTGCGCGCGCTCGCCGACGGCACGATCGCCGGCGCGGGGCTCGACGTGTTCGCCGACGAACCGCGCGTGCCGGCCGCGCTGCTCGAACTCGAGCGCGTCGTCGTGCAGCCGCACCGCGCGAGCGCCACGCACGAGACACGCGAACGAATGGGCCGGATCGTGCTCGCCAACCTCGCCGCGTGCTTCGCGGGCCAGCGGCCGCCGACGAGCGTTACAGGCTGACCGCCGCACGCCCCTCCCCGACCAAGACAACATCCAATGAAACGCCTCCGTACGCCGGAGGCCAGGAGACTCGCATGCCCAATCGATCCAGCGGCGGCGCAGCCGTCGCCGCCTCTTCCACCTCTCCCGCCTCATCCACGGCGTCGCGCACGATCGGCCGCGTCCGTTACACGGTCCTCGCGCTGATCTTCGCCGTCACCGTCGTCAACTATGCGGACCGCGCGACGATGTCGATCGCCGGTACCGGCGTCGCGCACGCCCTCGGGCTCACGCCCGTGCAGCTCGGCATCGTGTTTTCCGCGTTCGCGTGGGCCTATGCACTCGGCCAGATCCCGGGCGGCTGGCTGCTCGACCGTTTCGGCGCGCGCCGCGTGTATGGCCTGAGCCTGCTGCTGTGGTCGATCTTCACGATGCTGCAGGGCACGGTCGGCTGGTTCGCCGTGCAGGGGGCGGCCGCGACGCTCGCGCTGTTCGCGATGCGCTTCATGCTCGGCCTGGTCGAATCGCCGGCGTTCCCGGCCAATTCGCGGATCGTCGCGTGCTGGTTTCCGACCGCGGAGCGCGGCACCGCATCCGCACTGTTCAACTCCGCGCAGTACATGGCCGTCGTGCTGTTCACACCCGCGATGGCGTGGCTCACGCACGCGCTCGGTTGGGAACACGTGTTCCTGTGGATGGGGATGCTCGGTGTCGCGCTGTCGGCGCTCTGGTTCGCGTGGTATCGCGAGCCGCACGGCCATCCGCGCGTGAGCAACGCCGAGCGCGACTACCTGCGCGCGCACGGTGCGCTCGTCGATCTCGAAGCGAACCGCGTCCGCGAGCGCTCGCGCCTATCGTGGCGCGACGCGTCGCAGCTGTTCCGCCACCGCAACCTGTGGGCGATCTACATCGGCCAGTACTGCATCACCGCGCTCACCTACTTCTTCATCACGTGGTTCCCGATCTACCTGATCAAGGGGCGCGGGATGACGATCATGGAAGCCGGCTGGGTGGCCGCGCTGCCGGCGCTCTGCGGCTTCACGGGCGGCGTGCTCGGCGGCGTGCTGTCGGACTGGCTGATCCGGCGCGGCGTGCATCCGTCGCGCGCCCGCAAGACGCCGTTCGTCGTCGGGATGGCGCTGGCGACGCTGCTCGTGCTCGCGAACGGCGCGTCGTCGAATGCCGTCGTGATCGCGCTGATGACGATCGCGTTCTTCGGCAAGGGGCTCGCGGCGGTCGGCTGGGCCGTGCTCGCCGACACCGCGCCCGAAGGGATGGTCGGCCTGAGCGGCGGCGTGTTCAACGGTCTCGGCAACCTCGCGGGGATCGTCACGCCGCTCGTGATCGGCTACTTCGTCGCGCACACGGGCTCCTTCGCGGGCGCACTGTGGTTCGTCGCCGCGCACGGGCTGCTCGGCATCGCCGCCTACGCGTGGCTCGCCGGCCGCTTCGAACGGATTCGCGTCACGCCGGACGCGTGATACCGGGCGCCGCCGGGCGTGCGACCGGCGGCATCAGGCGCGCTGGCGGCTGCCCGGCATCGGCTCGACCGCAAGCCGGTCGAGTTCGCGCAGGTCGTTCTCCAGCGCGGGCGTGAGCGTCGTGCGCAGATGGTCGAGGAAGGTGCGGATCTTCGCATCGAGATAGCGGCGCGTCGCATAGACCGCGTACACGCTGACGGTCTGCAACCGATACTCGGGCAGCACGCGGATCAGGCGCCCCGCGCGCAGGTCGTCGAGCACCGTATACAGCGCGACGCACGCGATGCCGCGCCCCGCCCGCACCGCGACGCACAGCGCATCCGGCACGTTGACCTGGAACGGTGCCGGCTGCAGTTCGTAGACGGTCTCCTCGCCGTCGTCGCGCTCGAGCCGCCACTCGCTGGCCGGCGATGCCGGCGTATCGAGGCGCAGGCATACGTGGTTCGGCAGGTCGTCGGGCGTCTTCGGCGTGCCGTGCCGCGCGAGATATTCTCGCGATGCGACCAGCACGCTGCAACTGGTGCCGCAGGTCTGCGCGACATAGCCGGAATCGGGCAGCTGCGACGCGGTCACGATCGACACGTCGTAGCCTTCCTCGACGAGATTCGGCATCCGTTGCGCGAGCGTCAGCTCGACCGACACGTCCGGGTTGTCTTCCTGGTAGCGCACGATCGACGACACGACATGACTCTGCCCGAGCCCCGTCATCGCATGGATCCGCATCTTGCCGCTCGGCCGCAGCAGCGCGTTGCGGGCCTCGGCGTTCGCGTAGTCGAATTCGGCGAGGATCGATTTCGCACGCTCGAAGTAGCGCTCGCCGCTTTCGGTGAGGCCGAGATGGCGCGTCGTGCGATGCAGCAGGCGCGTCTGTACGTGGGCTTCGAGGTTCGACACCGCGCGTGACACCTGCGCGGTGGTCGCATCGATTTCTTTGGCGACCGCGGTGAAACTGCCGGCTTCGACAACGCGCACGAACAGGCGCATGTTTTCGAGCATGTCCATTGAATTGGCTTGGGGAGTGTCGGTGGGGAAACGTCGGCGGCGCTCGCGTCAGACGGGAATCGGGGCGTGCGCGCGAACCACGCGCAAGCGATCGCCATGCCGGGGAACGGGCGGGAGAGCGGGCATCGCGTGCGTGGTTGTGGCGTATCGGGGAATTCGGTGGCCCGAATTGTACGCCGCTGCAGACAAATTTGCGCGGTCGCAGGGCAGTCAGGCTTTCATCTGATGAAAGGTTCCTGCAAGACGGATGCGGCGCGCGCAGGCAACGCGTTGATGCAGCGCGACAATTTATATCACGATGCGATATAATTCTCGACGTCCTCGCGCTGCGTCATGCGCATCGTCATGTTTACCGCTCAATCGTCCATGTCGTCAGGCCCCTCCCCGTCGCGCCGCACCTTCCGCCAATGGCTGCACAGCTTCATTCCCCATCCGATGACGCTCGGCTGGCGCGAGCGCATGCGCTCGTGCGCGGGCGCGCTCGTCGGGATCGCGACGGTCGGCGTCACGATGCGGCTGCTGCCCGGCGTGCCGGGCCTCGTGCCGCTGCTCGTCGCGCCGATGGGCGCGTCGGCCGTGCTGCTGTTCGCGGTGCCCGCGAGTCCGCTCGCGCAGCCCTGGTCGATCATCGGCGGCAATCTGGTGGCGGCGACCGTCGGCGTCGCCTGCGCGCAGTGGATCGCCGATCCGATCACGGCCGCCGCGGTCGCGGTCGCCCTCGCGATCGGCGGCATGTTCGCGCTGCGCTGCGTGCACCCGCCGTCGGGCGCGGTCGCGCTGACGGCCGTGCTCGGCGGCCCGGCGATCCACGCGCTCGGCTTGCGCTTCGTGGTCGAGCCGATCGCACTGCAATCGGCGATCCTGCTGTCGGCCGCGCTCGTGTACCACGCGCTGACGGGCCACCGCTATCCGCACGGCGGCGTGCGCCACGACGCGAAACCGCAAGGCGGCAGCGCCGCGCCGGCACGCGGCGGCTTCACGCGCGCCGATCTCGACGCCGTGCTGAAGCGCCGCGGCGAATGGCTCGACGTCGACCCGGACGACCTCGAAATGCTGCTGCGCGAAACCGAGATGCAGGCCTATGCGCGCACGTTCGGCCAGCTCACGTGCGCCGACCTGATGACGAAGAACGCGATCGAAGTCGCGCCGTCGACGTCGGTCACGGCCGCGCTGACGCTGCTCGACCGCCATCGCGTGAAGGCGCTGCCCGTCGTGGACGGCAGCGATCGCCTGGTCGGCATCGTCACGCGCGCCGACCTCACGCGCCCGTTGCGCCGCCCGGTCCCGCTGTGGCGGCGGCTGGCCGCGCAGCTGCCGCAATCGTTCGGCGGCCGGCCGCCCAGCGTCGCGACCGTGATGACCCGCGACGTCGCATCCGTGCCGCAGACCATGCCGATCACCGCGCTGGTGCCGCTGTTTACGCATTCGGGCCATCACCACATCCCGGTCGTCGACGCATCACGCCGGCTCGTCGGCATCATCACGCAGACGGATCTCGTCACCGGCCTGTACCGCCAGACGCAGATGCTCGAAGCCGCGTAACGCGGACGCTCAACGGGCCGACGACAGCGTAATGTATCTATTTCGCTGAAATTCGGCCATTTATATCATATTGTGATATATTTAACGTTACCGAAACTGCTGCCCGACCGACCGCAATGACCGATACCCGACGCGCGCTGACCAAAAGCGATTTCCAGCAACTGTCCGAGTTCCGCTACCAGATGCGCCGTTTCGAGCGCTTCTCCGAACGCGCCGCGCAAAGCGAAGGCGTGACGCCGCTGCAGTACCTGCTGCTGCTGCACATCAAGGGCTATCCGCACCGCGAATGGGCCACCATCGGCGAACTCGCGGAACGCCTGCAGGCGCAGCATCACGGCGTCGTTGCGCTGGTGACGCGCTGCGAGGCACTCGGGCTCGTGAAGCGCAAGACGAGCGAAGCGGACCGCCGGCAGGTCGAGGTCCACCTCGAGGAAGCCGGCGAGACGCTGCTCGCCCACCTCGCGGCCATGCATCGCGCGGAACTGAAATCGCTCAAGGGCACGTTCCAGGTTCCGCAGATCAATAACTGACCCAGGCTTTACCGACCTATCCTCACGCCGATGAACGCACCGCACAAACGCGACTTCTCGACCAACGAACGCCTGCCCAGGATCGCGTTGCTCGCTGCCGGGATCGGCTTGCTCGGCACGCTGGCGGCGTTCGTGCTGTCGAGCCTGATCCACCTGTTCACGAACCTGTTCTTCTTCCAGCAGTTTTCGTTCGCCGACCGTTCGCCCGCGCACCACACGCTCGGCGCATGGGTGATCGTCGTGCCGGTGATCGGCGGGTTGATCGTCGGGCTGATGGCGCGCTTCGGTTCGGAGAAGATCCGCGGCCACGGCATTCCGGAAGCGATCGAGGCGATCCTGTTCGGCAAGAGCCGCATGTCGCCGAAGGTCGCGATCCTCAAGCCGCTGTCGTCGGGTGTCGTGATCGGCAGCGGCGGCCCGTTCGGCGCCGAAGGCCCGATCATCATGACGGGCGGCGCGCTCGGCTCGCTGATCGCGCAATGCGTGCACGTGACCGCCGCCGAGCGCAAGACGCTGCTCGTCGCGGGCGCGGCCGCCGGCATGACCGCCGTGTTCGGCACGCCGGTCGCCGCCGTGCTGCTCGCGGTCGAACTGCTGCTGTTCGAATGGCGTCCGCGCAGTTTCCTGCCGGTCGCGCTCGCCTGCGCGGTCGCCGGTTTCGCCCGCGCCGTGTTCTTCGGAGTCGACCCGCTGTTTGCGCTGACCACGGCGCCGCCGACGCCCGTCGCGCTGCTGTCGTGCATCGTCGCGGGCCTGCTGTCGGGCGCGCTCGCGTGCGGCCTGTCGGCGGCGCTGTACCGCGTCGAGGACACCTTCGCGAAGCTGCCGGTGCACTGGATGTGGTGGCCGGCGCTCGGCGCGATCGTGATCGGCATCGGCGGCTGGCTCGAGCCGCGCGCGCTCGGCGTCGGCTACGACGTGATCGGCGACCTGCTGCACCAGCACATCGCGCTGAAGATCGCACTCGCACTGTTGACCGTGAAGGCCGTGATGTGGGTGATCGCGCTCGGCTCCGGCACGTCCGGCGGTGTACTCGCCCCGCTGCTGATGCTCGGCGCGGGCCTCGGCACCGTGCTGTCGCCGGTGCTGCCCGGCGGCGATCCGGCGCTGTGGCCGCTCGTCTGCATGGCCGCGACGCTCGGCGCCACGCTCGGTGCGCCGCTGACCGCGATCGTGTTCGCGTTCGGCCTCACGCACGACGCGAACGCGCTGCTGCCGCTGCTCGCGGCGACGCTCGTCGCGCACGGCTTCGCGACCGTCGTGATGAAGCGTTCGATCATGACGGAAAAGATCGCGCGCCGCGGTTACCACATCTACCGGGAATACGGCGTCGATCCGCTCGAACGCCATGACGTGGCCGAGGTGATGACGCCGGCCGACGATCTCGTCTCGATCGACGGCGGCACGACGCTCGACGCCGTCGAGTCGCAGTACTTCGGCGCGAAGCAGACGCACCGTGCGTACCCCGTCGTGCAGAACGGCCGCCTGCTCGGTCTCGTCGATCGTGCGACGCTCGACGCGCAGCGTGCGCAAGCCGGTCCCGGCGCGGCGCTCGCGAACGCATTCATCGATCGTGCGCCGGCCGTCGCGCACGCGCACGAAACGTGCCGCGTGGTCGCGTCGCGGCTCGCGATGCTCGGCCTCGAACGCCTGCCGGTCGTCGACGATCCGCAATCGCTGCGCATCATCGGCATCGTGTCGCGCAGCGACCTCATCAAGCCCGCGCTCCAGCACTTCGACGACGAACACAAGCGCGAACGCTTCCGCCCGGTCGTACCGGTCAACCTGCGCGACGCCGGTGCGCGCAAGGCCGGCTGATACGTACCGCGCGCTTCACCGTCCCCCGCCGTTCCGGATCGGCGCGCACCCTGCGCGCCGGTTCGCATTCCGCCGCGTCCGGCGTTTAAACTTGGTTGACAATTCATCGGACGAAAGTTTGTCATCATGGTGCTCATGCGACGGGGCCACCCTTTCAGCCATTCCACTTCGTCATCCAATAAAGAAGCGTCGCGGCGCGACATGCAGATACATGCAGCACGCCGCGGCCGTCAATCCGCCACACCACAGGGCAGCGAGCCGACCTCACGACGCATGACGTCGTCGCCGCGTCCCCGCCTCCACGCGGGCCGTGCGCGACCCATGCCGTATCGCAACAGAACGGACAGCATCCGGATTGTCGTTTGGCAAGCGTGTTAACAACTTGTTTCGGAATCGCCGGAACCGCATTTGTCCGATGCAATCTCACAAGAACGCAGTTCAAGTTCTGCTGCGCATCCCGCTCAATCAATCACGACTCGAGGGAGATAAAACGTGAACGTGAAATACTTACCGCTCATCGCATTGACCGTGGCAATTTCCGCACATGCAGCCGATCCGGCCATGCAGAACGTGGGGCAAAGCCAGAAGTCCGCGGAGGACGTGTCGGCGTGCATCGCAAAGACCTGGGCCGACAAGTCGCAGCAACAGGTGGTCACGCAGAACGTGCTCGCCAACGGCCTCGCGACCGATGTCTACGTACCGGGCCAGCAACCGCCGAACGGCGCGGCCGCGATGGTTCGTCCGGCGTCGAAGCCGGGCGCGAAGACGTGGGTCGGCATGCGTGGCGACGCCGCTGCCGCGGGCGACATCAACGCCTGCCTGTAAGCTCCGCGCCGGACGGCAACGCGCCGTCCGAATACGAGAAAGCCCCGCTTCGGCGGGGCTTTCTGCTTTCAGCGCGACGGCCGCGCGCATGGGTTGCGGCCGGTGCTCATGCGCTTACAGGTAGCTGCAGACGTAGTCGAGCGTCTCGAGCACTTCGATGTCGAAGCGGCTCTTGCCCGGCACCGAGAACGACTCGCCGGCGCCGTAGGTTTGCCATTCGCTGCTGCCGTCGAGCTTCACGCGGCACTTGCCGGCCTGCACTTCCATCAATTCGGGCGCGTCCGTGCCGAAGTTGAGCGCGCACGGCAGGATCACGCCGAGCGTCTTGCGCGTGCCGTCCGGGAAGAGCACGGTATGCGACACGCACTTGCCGTCGAAATAGACGTTCGCGCGCTTGACGACCGATACGTTGTCGAATTGGGTTGCACTGGTCATGTGATGCCTCTGATTGCTGGATGCCGGATGGCGTGTTGTCGGAAGCCGGCCGGAACGGCGGGCCGGCCGCTATGATACCGGCTCGCGGCGAGCGCGCCGCGAGCGGGAATGGTCCGCGGTGCGCGGCAGATGTTCAGGATCACTACGCGATGCATTGCCCGACTCATCGGAGCCCCTTGCGCCGCGCGGAATCGCGCAGGCAGTCGAGCAGCATCGACGCGGCCGGCGTGAGCGGGCTGTCGCGACGCGTGACGACCTGCACGGACACGCCGGGCAGCCGCTCGCGGATCGGCAGCACCGCGAGCTGGTCGCGCGCCCACTCGCCCTGCAGCAGCTGTTCGGGCATCGACGCGATCAGGTCGCAGCCCGTCATCAGGCTGTGCGCGAGCCCGAAGCTCGGGCATTCGACGACCCGCTGCGGCACCGGCAGCCCGTACGCGACGAACGAGTTGAACAGCACCTGGGTCGAGCTTTCCGGCGACGGATTCATCAGCCAGTCGGCCTCGACGAGATCGGCCAGCGACGTGGCCGATGCGAGCGGATGCCCTTTGCGCGCGACGATCAGCGATCGGCTCGCATAGAGTTCCGCGTGGTCGAACTCGGCCGCCAGCAGTTCGGGCACGACGACGGCGACCGCGAAATCGAGCGAGCCGTCGTGCAGCCGCGGCAGCGCGACGCCGGGAAACCCTTCGATCAGATTGACGCGCGCGACCGGAAAGCGCCGCCGGAACGCGCGAAACGCGTCGGGCAGGATCGTCACCGCCGCAGCCGGCGTGATCGCCGCCGCGACCGAGCCCGTCATCGCGCCCTGCGCCTGCTCGATATCGTCGCGCGCCCGCTGCATCTCGGCGACGATCAGCCGCGCGCGCACCTGCAGCTGCTGGCCGAACGCGGTGAGTTGCACGCCGCGCGCGGTGCGCACGACGAGCGACACGCCGAGCGCGATCTCCAGCTCCTTGACCGCCTTCGTCAACGCCGCCGGCGACACGTTCAGGCGCCGCGCGGCCGCGCGGATGCTCCCTTCGTCCGCGACGGTGACGAACGCTTTCAGCTGATGGTATTTCATGGCGGCATGCGTGATTCGTGGAAACCCGACGCCCGGCCACGCGCAGCGGATCAGGGTATTCCCGAGCGGCAACCGGTGGTGAGCACCAAAGCAATTTAGCAGCTTCTGGTACCCGACAGAAATTTATATGCTTGGCCGTCATATGTGCGTCAAACGCCCACCGGCCCCACCTGCCTCACCTGCTCCACAGGAGACACCATGCTGCAAGCCGTGAACCCCGTCATCCCCGGCATCGCCGCGATCGCCCCCGACCTGATCGACGTGCGCCGCCGCATCCACGCGCATCCGGAGCTCGCGTTCGAGGAAACGCTGACCAGCGATCTCGTCGCCGAGTTGCTCACGGGGTGGGGCTATGAAGTGCATCGCGGCATCGGCAAGACGGGCGTCGTCGGCGTGCTGCGCGAAGGACAAGGCACGCGCACCGTCGGCCTGCGCGCCGACATGGACGCGCTGCCGCTCGCCGAAGCCACCGGCCTGCCGTACGCGAGCCGCCACGCAAACAAGATGCATGCATGCGGTCACGACGGCCACACCGCGATGCTGCTGTGCGCGGCGCGCCACCTCGCCGCCACGCGCCAGTTCTCCGGCACGCTGAACCTGATCTTCCAGCCGGCCGAGGAAAACTTCGGCGGCGCGAAATCGATGATGGACGACGGCCTGTTCGAGCGCTTTCCGTGCGACGCGATCTTCGCGATCCACAACATGCCGGGCCGCGCCGCCGGCGACATGGCGTTCCGCGCCGGTGCCGCGATGGCGTCGGCCGACCGCGTGACGATCACGCTGCGCGGCGTCGGCGGACACGGCGCGATGCCGCACTTCGCGCGCGACCCGATGTCGGCCGCGGGCAGCATCATGGTCGCGCTGCAGACGATCGTCGCACGCGAGGTCGATGCGCAGCATGCGGCCGTGATCACCGTCGGCAGCGTGCAGGCCGGCGAGACTTTCAACATCATTCCGGAAACCGTCGTGATGAAGCTGTCGGTGCGCGCGCTGGACGCCGACGTGCGCGCGCTGCTCGCACGCCGGATCGAGGCGCTCGCGAAGGGCCAGGCGGAAAGCTTCGGCATCACGGCGGAAGTCGACTACGACTACGGCTATCCGGTCCTCGTGAACCATCCCGAACCGACCGCATTCGCGGCCGACATCGCCCGCCAGATGCTCGGCGCCGATCGCGTCGAAACCGAGGCCGCGCCGCTGATGGGCAGCGAGGACTTCGCCTACATGCTCGAAGCACGCCCCGGCTGCTATGCGTTCATCGGCAACGGCATCGGCAGCAAGGGCGGCTGCATGGTGCACAACCCCGGCTACGACTTCAACGACGACATCCTCGCGATCGGCGCGAGTTACTGGGTCCGCGTCGCCGAAGCCTGGCTCGCGGCCTGACGGCCCTTCATCACGCAGTTCCGCGCCTTAGCAGGGGAACCTCATGGAAACGTCCGCCCTTCCGTTCGCCGGCTCGCCGGCCGATGCCCGCGCCGCCGCGAA
The DNA here is from genome assembly GCF_003853805.1 of Burkholderia sp. Bp8994. Lineage (NCBI taxonomy): Bacteria > Pseudomonadati > Pseudomonadota > Betaproteobacteria > Burkholderiales > Burkholderiaceae > Burkholderia > Burkholderia sp. Bp8994. Next base: position 2,344 of record NZ_QTQH01000039.1, on the reverse strand, counting down.
GAAACGCCGCCTGATCGCGGCCGCCGCGGTCGGCAACGCGCTCGAGTTCTACGACTTCACGGTCTACAGCTTCTTCGCGATCCTGATCGGCAAGCTGTTCTTCCCGGTGCACTCGTCGTTCGGGCAATTGATGCTCGCGGTCGCGAGCTTCGGCGTCGGCTTCGTCACACGCCCGCTCGGCGGCCTCGTGATCGGCATGTATGCCGACCGCGCCGGCCGCAAGAAGGCGATGATCCTGACGCTGTTGCTGATGGCGCTCGGCACCGCGACGATCGCGATCGCGCCGACCTTCGCGCAGATCGGCCTCGCCGCGCCGCTGCTGCTCGTGCTTGCGCGCCTGTTGCAAGGGTTTGCATCGGGTGGCGAAGTCGGCGCGTCGACGACGCTGCTGCTCGAACAGGCGCCGCAGCATCGCCGCGGCTTCTACGCGTCGTTCCAGTTCTCGAGCCAGGGGCTCGCCGCGCTCGCCGGGGCGCTCACCGGCGTCGCGCTGACGTCGACGCTCAACGCCGCGCAGCTCGAGAGCTGGGGCTGGCGTGTGCCGTTCATCATCGGCACGCTGTTCGTGCCGCTCGGCTACTGGCTGCGCCGCACCGTCGAGGAAGTGCCGGCCGCCGCGCCGGCCGCCGCGCACGACGAACCCGTCGCGTCGCTGCCGCTCGCCGACGTGCTGCGCCATCACGGCAAGGCCGTGTTCGCGGGCCTCGGCGTAACGATCGGCGGCACGTCGATCCACTACATCATCGTGTTCTACATGGCGATCTACGGCGTGCAGGTGCTGCACCTGCCGACCTGGCTGTCGATGACGGCCGGCTGCGTCGCCGGCGCGATCCTGATGCTCGTGACGCCGATCGGCGGGCACCTGTCCGACGTGTTCGGCCGCAACCGGATCGTCTGGTGGACGCGCATCGTGCTGATGGCCGCGATCTATCCCGCGTTCATCGCGCTGAACCGCTGGCCGGGCGCCGCGTCGCTGCTGTCGATCATCGCCGCGCTGTCGATCGTGCACGCGATCAACATCGGCGCGACGGGTGCGATGCTCGGCGAGCTGTTCCCGCGGGCGGTGCGGGCGACCGGCGGCGCGCTCGTGTACAGCGTGGGCGTCGCGATCTTCGGCGGCTTCGCGCAGTTCTTCGTCACGTGGCTGATCGCGGCGACCGGCAATCCGAATGCGCCCGCGTGGTATGCGATCGGCTGCGGCGTGCTCACGCTGCTCGCGATTCGCTGCATGGACGAGAAGGCCGGGAAGGCGCTCGATTGAGCGGTGGCGACGCGGGGCGTGCGACACGTCATTGACGCAGCGAACGCGCATCGTGCATGATCGCTCCATGCACGACGCCACGCTCAACCTTTCGACGACCACGCGCACGACCGCCTTCGGCGGGCCCGTGCGGCGAGTGCGCGCAAGGTCGTAGCGCCCTTCACCGATTCCCACAGGCCCCGCCGGTTCCGGACGGGGTCTCGTCGTTTCTCCGTCCGCACCGGCCTTTCAGGAGAAACGCGATGTCCGAAGCCCCATCCCCGAAACGTGCGCTGCTCGTCGTCGACATGCAAGTCGGGTTGTTCCATGGCCCCGATCGTCCGCATGACGGCGAACGCGTGCTGGCCAACGTCAACCGGCTGATTCGCCGCGCACATGAAGCCGGCGCGCCCGTATTCGCCGTGCGCCACACCGGCCCGGCGGGTTCGCCGATCGCGCCCGATGCGCCGCTCGCCGCATTGCTGCCGGCGCTCGCGATCGATACGGCACGCGACATCGTGTTCGACAAGACCCGGCCGAGTTGTTTCGCGGGCACACGGCTCGCTGAATGGCTGCACGCGGCCGGGATCGGCGAGATCGTGATTGCGGGGATGAAGACGCAGTACTGCATCGACACGGCGTGCCGCGCGGCCGCCGATCTCGGCTTTCGCGCCGTGCTCGTCGCCGATGCGCATACCTGCATGGATACGCCCGCGTTGCCGGCCGAGCGGATCGTCGCGCATCACAATGCGACGCTCGGCGGGCCGTTCGCGACGTTGACGACGACCGAGGCATGCGGGTTCTGACCGGCAACGCGTACGGCACGCCGCACGCCGGCCCCCGTAAACGCAACAAGGCACGGGCCACCCTCACCCGTGCCTTGCGTGCGCGCCGCCCCGCTCAGAACGTATGCATCATCCCCACATACGCGCCCGTCTGCGACTCGCCCGTCATCGGGCTCGTGCCCGACGTCGCGTCGCGCGGCGACGCGAGCAGCGAGAAGTTCGAATTCCCGCCGTTGCGCGCATACGCGACCGTCCCGTACAGGAACGTGCGCTTCGACAGGTTGTACGTCGTGCCGAGCACGTACATGATCGCGTGGCC
>NZ_QTQH01000038.1:0-24898 GCF_003853805.1 Burkholderia sp. Bp8994 | reverse complement strand
CCCCCCCCGCCCCCCCCCCCCCCCCGCCCCCCCCCCCCCGCGCCCCCGCCCCGGCCCGGGGCCGCGGGCCGGCCCCGGCCCCCCCCCGCCCCCCCCCCCCCCCCCCACCCCCCCCCCCCCCCCCGCCCCCCCCCCCCCCCCCCCCCCCGCGGCTGCATGCGTCGAGAACGGGCCGCTTACTGCGTGGCTGACGCGACCGCGGTTCCTGCATCGAGAATGCCCGAGCCTGCCGGCAACGCGGTGCATGGCGTACTGGCCGCCAGCTTCGCCGTGTGCGTACCGCTTTTCAGCTTCTGCTGGATCTGCGTGGGCGTGAGGTTGCCGTTCACCGCGAGCATCAGCGCGGCGACGCCCGTCACCTGCGGCGTCGCGAGGCTCGTGCCGCTCGCCAGGCCGTAGGTGTCGCCATCCGGAGTCGTCGTGCCGCTGTTGGCCGTCGACAGGATGTTGACGCCCGGTGCGCTGAGCGTGATGTTGGTGCCGAAGTTGCTGAACGAGGCGCGGCGGCCGGCTGCATCGTTGGCGCCGACGCTGATCACGCCGCTGCAGTTCGCGGGCTGGTCGAGCCCGGTCGACAGACCGTCGTTGCCGGCGGCGACGACGACGGTTACGCCCTTCGCGTTCACGTCGTCGATCGCCTGCTGGAACGTCTTGCTGCAGGCGCCGACGCCGCCGAGGCTGAGGTTGATGATTTTCGCCGGCGTCGGGTTGTTCGGCACCCCGGTGACGGGAATGCCGGCCGCCCAGCGCATTGCGTCGGCGATGTCGCTCGTCACGCCGCCGCATTTGCCGAGCACGCGAACCGGCAGAATCTTGCCGAGCCACGATACGCCGGCGATGCCGATGCCGTTGTTGGCGGTCGCGCCGATCACGCCCATCACGCGCGTGCCGTGCCAGCTGCTGGTGTTCGGTTCGCTTTCGCAGTGGTAGTACGGGCCGCTCGCGTTGTCGAGTTCCTGCTGCGTGACCCAGTCGCCCGGGTCGCTCGCGTCGGGGCCGCGCGACAGGCCGTTGTTGCTGGTGTTGACGCTGGTGATGAAGCTGTAGCCGGGCAGCAGGTTGCCGACGAGGTCGGGGTGCGGCCGATAGCCGGTGTCGAGCACGGCCGTCACGACGGTCGGCGAGCCTTTGGTCTGGTTCCACGCAGGCGGCAGATCGGCGCCGGCGGTCGGGTCGGACAGATACCACTGCTGGCCGTAGCTCGGGTCGCTCGGCGTGTCGCGGACCTTCATCGGATGATCCGGTTCAGCGTAGTCGACGTCGGCGTCGGCGCCGAAGGCCTCCGCGAGCGCCGCCGCGTCGGCGGCCGCGACGCGCTGGCCAAGCGACAGCACGGCCGCGCCGTTCGAGGCCGTCCGCTCGACCTGCACGTTCAGCGGCGTCGGCGCGGCCGCATACGCACGCGCGGCGCCGGTTGCCGTCGGCGCCGTCCAGCGTGTCATCGAACGCTGGATCACCGCGTCGAGCCGCGTGCCGTCGTCGATGGCCGCTCTTGCGTTCGTGGCCGTCAGCGTCTTCAGCCTGACGATCAGGTGATCGACCGGCGGCTCGTCGGGCGTGGTCTGGGCGGCCATTTGCGTGGCGGCCTGCTGCGACGTACACGCGTTGCTGCCGGAATTGGTGGGCGGGGTCGTCGGAGCGGGCGCGGGGGCCGGGGTCGGGGCCGGTGCCGTGTTGGTCGGCGACGGGTTGCTGCCGTCGCCGCCGCCTCCGCCGCAGCCGGCGATCGGGAGCAGGGCGGCGGCGGACAGCATGCCGGCGAGCATGCGCGCATGGGCCGAACGGGCCAGCGCGAAATTGAAACGTTTGGCTTTCATGTTGAAAGTCGATCCTCGGAGATAACCGTCGTGCCGGCGGTGGTGCCTGGTCTGGCCTAAGCCGGACCTTGATTTTTGTCGGGCGCGCGCGGGGTTCCTGCGACACGCCATGCATTGGGTAACGGCTGATGAGGCGGCTTCTTGAATATGTTTTGTGTGAAAAAGATGCGACGCGCAAACGATTGCGTTGCTGGGTTGCAGCATGAACGCGCGTTTGGAACGGGTGATCTGTTCATGAGGTGCAAGATTGCAGGCGGTCGACCCGGCGAAACATGCGGCGCGGGCGCTTTTGCGCGGCACGGAAACGATTGCGCGTGGTGTGGCCTTGACGAAGGGCGCTTGACGCTTTCCCCGATGCGGTGCGAATTTTTCGGGCGTAGGATCGCGATTCGATCAAGGTTTCGTCAGGAGAAAAGCATGGATCACCGCTTCCGTTGGCTGGCTGTCGCGTTGTCCTGCGCGCTGGCGGGCGCCGCGCACGCGCAGGCGCTCACCGGCACGCTGAAGAAGATCAAGGACACGGGCGTCGTGTCGCTCGGTATCCGCGAATCGTCGGTGCCGTTCTCGTATTCGGACAACCAGCAGAAGAACATCGGTTACTCGCGCGACATCGCGGCGCGCATCATCGATGCGCTCAAGGCGGAGTTGAAGACGCCGAACCTGACGGTGAAGGAAATCCCGATCACGTCGCAGAACCGGATTCCGCTGCTGCAGAACGGCACGATCGACTTCGAGTGCGGCTCGACGACGAACACGCTGGAGCGCCAGAAGCAGGCTGCGTTCTCGAACAGCATCTTTTTGTACGGGATCCGTTTCAGCACGCGCAAGGATTCGGGCGTGAAGGACTTCCCGGACCTGGCCGGCAAGACGGTCGCGACGACGGCCGGCACCTCCGACGAGCGGCTGCTGCGCAAGCTCAACGAAGAGAAAGGGATGAACATGACGATCATCAGCGCGAAGGACCATGCCGAAGCGTTCATGAACGTCACGACCGGGCGCGCGGTCGCGTTCGTGATGGACGAGCCGCTGCTGTACGGCGAGATCGCGAAGGACCGCAATCCGGGCGCGTACACGGTGGCGGGCACGCCGCTCGTCCACGAGAACTACGCGTGCATGATGCGCAAGGACGATCCGGCGTTCAAGCACGTGGTCGACGGCGTGATCGCGAAGCTGCAGACCTCGGGCGCGGCCGAGAAGCTCTACGACCAGTGGTTCATGCAGCCGATTCCGCCGAAGGGTGTGAGCCTCAACTATCCGCTGTCGCCGGAGATGAAGCAGCTGTTCAGGAATCCGACGGATCAGGCACAGTACTGATCGAAACGTCGCAGTGGCGTGCGGGCCGACACGTTGCGTGCTCGGCCTGCACGATCGAATCCCCCGGCCTTCGGGGCGGCGTCGCGGCGCGCATCCCCGCAGCCGCAAGCGCGAGCCGGGCCCGTCGCGCCCGATGCTGAACCCCGTGTCCTGATCCTCCATCGCGTGCGTCGCGTTTATGGCGCCGCACCTCGACGGCCCGCCGTCCGCGCGTCGTCCCGCCCGGTCTTTTCTCCCTTTGCCTGAACACGTGCCCCGCACCGAAGCGGGGTTGGCGGATGCGCGCCCGACGCACGTCCGGCGACGCTGTTTGCCGCGTAAACCCGAATACAGATTTCAATTTGAACTGGTCAGAATCGGCCGAAATTGTTCAACAATTTTCGGCGAAAAATCCCGGGGAGCCGCGTGTGGCGGCGCCTGGGAGGCGTTGCGACGTTTCAGCGCGAGAGCCGAACAACCCAGGAGCTTCGCCATGTCTGCTCGTTTCCCGGTTCGACATTTCCTCCGCGGCGCGCTCGTGCCGCTGGCCTTCGCATGCTCGCTCGCGTCGGCGGCGCCGCTGCAGACGGTGCGGCCCGGCACGCTGCTGGTGGGCTCCGACCTCACGTATCCGCCATACGCGTACCTGGACGCCGGCAAGCCTGCGGGTTTCGATGCCGAGTTCTCGCGGCTGCTGGCACGTCACCTGAAACTGGAGCCGGTATTTCTCGATACGCGCTTCCCGGACTTGATTCTCGGGATGAAGGCGCGCCGCTTCGACGTCGTCGCATCCGCGCTGTACGTGACGCCCGATCGCGTGAAGCAGGTCGATTTCGTGCCGTACCTGAAGACGGGCGCGTCGCTGCTCGTCGCGAAGGGCGGCGCGTTCCTGCCGAAGACGCCGCAGGACCTGTGCGGCAAGCGGGTCGGCTCGATCAAGGGCGCGTCGTGGACGCCGAAGCTGCGTGCGGTGTCGCAGGACACGTGCAAGGCGGCCGGGCGCGCCGAGATCGCGATCCTCGAGTTCCCGACGTCACCGGAAGCGACGTCCGCGCTGCTGTCGAAGGCGGTCGATGTCCAGATCGAGGACGCGGCCGTCGCGCAGGAGATTCCGAAGCAGACGAACGGGCGCGTCGACATCAGTTCGACCACGCTGCTGTATCCGATCGTGATCGGCCTGGGCGTGACGAAGGGCGATAGCGGATTGCAGAGTGCGCTCGAGGGTGCGTTGAACGATGCGCGGCGCAGCGGCGAATACGGCAGCCTGGTGAAGAAGTACGGGTTGCAGGAGCCGACACCCTCCGACGTCGCCAACGCGCTCGGCGCGCCGAAGTAAGCGCGCGGCCAGTACGACCTGACCACCGCGCGCCGCGCGGCCGCATCACCATCCGCGGTTGAGGAGTCTTCGATGCAGTTCGATTGGCACTATGCGTTTCAGCTCTTGCGGGACCAGGATTTCTGGCGCGCCTGCGTCGTGGTCGTCGAACTCAGCGTCGCCGCCTGGCTGCTCGGCGTGTTGCTCGGCTTTCCGGTGGCGCTCGCGAGACAGTCGCACCAGCCGTTGCTGAAGCGGGCGGCGGCGCTCTACATCTGGTTCTTCCGCAGCCTGCCGCTGCTCGTGCTGCTGGTCTTCATCTACAACCTGCCGCAGGTCTTTCCGGCGACGAGCGCGGTGCTGTCCGATCCGTTCATGGCCGGCCTGATCGCGATGGTGCTGAGCGAGACCGCCTATTTCGCGGAAATCCATCGCGGCGGGATCCTGTCGGTGCCGCGCGGGCAGCTCGAGGCGGGCCGCGCGCTGGGTATCCGCTTCACCGGCATCCAGCGGATGATCGTGATGCCGCAGGCGATCCGCATTGCGCTGCCGGCGCTGGCGAACGAGTTCATCACGATCGTGAAGCTCACGTCGCTGGTGTCGGTGATTTCGCTGGCCGAGATCCTGCTCGTCGGCCAGCGGCTGTACACGCAGAATTTCCTGGTGTTCGAAACGATGCTGGCCGTGGCGTTCTACTACGTGCTGATCGTGACCGTGTTCAGCCGGCTGCTCGGTTATCTCGAGCGGTACCTCGACGTCAGCCGCCGTACGCCGGCCCAGGCCGGCCACGTCGATCTTGCGCTGCCGCCGTCGGCGCCGGCCGTCGCGCCGAGGCCGCGGGCGAACGCCGAATTCGCGCTGCGCCTGAAAGGCGTGCAGCAGCGCTACGGCCGCCATGAAGTGCTGAAGGACATTCATCTCGACGTCGTGCCCGGGCAGGTCGTGTCGATCATCGGGCCGTCCGGCTCCGGCAAGACGTCGCTGATTCGTACCGTCAACGGCCTCGCGCCGGTGAACGGGGGCGAGATCGACCTGTACGGAGAGCCGTTCATCCGCGCGTCGGGTCCGCATCCGCCGCGCGTGTCGCACGAGCGCATCCTCGACATCGGCATGGTGTTCCAGAGCTTCAACCTGTTCCCGCATCGCACCGCGCTGCAGAACGTGATGATGGCGCCGTGCTATCACCGGCAGGCCGATGCGGCGGCGATCCGGCTGCAGGCGCTGTCGCTGTTGTCGAAGGTCGGGATGCTCGAACATGCGAACAAGTATCCGCATCAGCTGTCGGGCGGCCAGCAGCAGCGCGTCGCCATTGCGCGCGCGCTCGCGACGCGGCCGTCGATCATGCTGTTCGACGAGCCGACGTCGGCCCTCGATCCGGAGCTCGTCGGCGAAGTGCTGAAGGTCGTCGAGACGCTGGCGAAAGAAGGGATGACGATGATCATCGTGACCCACGAGATGAATTTCGCGTTCAAGGTGTCCGACCGGATCGTGTTCATGGAGAACGGGCGCATCCTGTACGACGTGCCGCCGGACCGGATTCGCGGCAGCGCGGACGCGCGCGTGAAGGATTTTCTGAAGCACGTTCACTTCGCATGACGAATGACCGGATGGGAGCGGGAATGGATCCGACGGATTTCCGGCTGGGCAACGTGAACGAGCACGCGTGTGCGGAACGGGTGCGTACGTGTCTTGCGCATGCCGACGCGCATCCCGGCGACATCGAAGCCGCGTGGCTCGCGCGGCGCGACGACGCGGCGGTCGCCGATGCACGTGCATGGGATGCGGCGCGGCGCGCCGGCGCGATCGATGCGCCGCTGGCCGGCGCCGTGCTGACGGTGAAGGCCTGCTTCGATTGCACCGGCTGGGTCACGCATGCCGGTTCGCGCGTGCTGGCCGACGAGCCGCCGGCGCGAATCGACGCGGCGCCGGTGTCGGCACTGCGTCGGGCCGGCGCGGTACTGGTCGCGCAGACGGCGATGACCGAGTTCGCGTACGGCGCGCTCGGCGTGAACCGTGCGTATGGGACGCCGACGACGCCGCTCGATGCGCGGCGCGAGCGGGTGGCCGGCGGATCGAGTTCGGGCGCGGCGGTGTCGGTGGCGCTCGGTGCGGCCGACCTGTCGCTGGGTTCCGATACGAGCGGGTCGGCACGCATTCCGGCCGCATTCTGCGGCGTGACGGGATTCAAGCCGTCGCGCGGGCGCTATGCGAGCGACGGCATGCGGTTTCTGTCGACGAGCTTCGACGTGCCGGGCCTGCTGGCCGCGACGGTCGGGCTGTGCCGGCAGGCGGACGTTGCGCTGCACGGCCGCGAAGCGCGGCGGCGGCGACCGGCGGCGATCCGCGACCTGCAGTTCATCGTGCCCGAGGCGTTCGTCGCGGATGACGTCGACCCGGTCGTCGGACGCGCATTCGACGCGTGGCTGTCCCGACTGTCCGCGCACGGCGCACGGATCCGGCGCAAGCGGCTCGATTGCGTGGCCGAGGCCGGCGCGGTCGCCCGCGCGGGCGGCATCATCGCGGCAGAGGCGTTCATGCTTCATCGTGCGCGGCTGGCCGCGGCGGCGGACCGCTACGATCAGCTGGTCGGCCCGCGCATCGCTGCAGGCGAGCAGGTGCGGGCGCACGACTACGCCGCGGCGCTGCGGCGCCTGGCTGCACTGGCCGCCGCGTACCACGCCGAACTCGGCGACGCGGATGCGGTGCTGACGCCGACGGTGCCGATGCTGCCGCCGCGCGTGGCCGATCTGGCCGACGAAGCCGCATACCTCGCACAGAACGCGCGTGCGTTCCGGCTGACCGAATTCGCGAACCGGCTCGACCTGCCGAGCATCAGCGTGCCCGGCGACCTGCGCAACCGTCAGCCCGTCGGCTTGCTGATCACCGGGCATCGCGGCGAGGACGCGCGGCTGCTCGATGTCGCGGCAGCGGTGGAGAGCGCGCTGACCGCCGAATCCGCATGACGCATTTTCCGGCGGCAAGGATCGCCTTGCCATTTTTCATCTCAACTATTCAGAGGTACTTATGATCGTCGTGAGATCGACCGATATCGCCAATACCGAGCGCCATGCGCGCGGCCCGGGCTGGGACAGCAAGCGCATGATCGTCAGGCAGGACGGCGTCGGCTATTCCGTTCATGAGACGCGCGTGCACGAAGGCGCCGAACTGCATCTGCACTACAAGAACCACTTCGAGACCAACTACTGCGTGGCCGGAGAGGGGGAGGTCGTCGACACGGCGACCGGCAACGTGCACCGGATCACGCCCGGAACGATCTACGCGCTGAACCTGAACGATCCGCATGTCCTGCGCGCTACGCGTGGCGACCTGCATCTCGTGTGCGTGTTCAATCCGCCGCTGACGGGACTCGAGACGCATCGGGAAGACGGCAGTTACGCGCTGCCGACGGAGCAGGCCTGACTGCGCGAGCGGTCGGGCCGTTGCGTGCCTTTTCGTGCTGCCGTTGCTTGCCACGTCTTGAGGCAAGCAACGGCGGCGCGGCGTGCAGGGTCAGGCCGCCTCGCGATGGCTGCGCTTGATTGCCGCGACGAGCATCCGCTCGGAATCGTCGAGATAGCGCGCGAGCGCGGTGACGGCTTCGCTGCGGCGGTTCTGCGTGAGGAGGTCGTAGATCTGGTATTCGCGCTGGATCCAGTCGGGCGTTTGCACGCGTTTCTCGTCGGGATCCGCGGCGAAGACGAGCCGCAGCTGTGCGGAGATGGTCCGGAAGAACTCGTCGAGCAGCGCCGACTTCTGCAGCGCGACGATGTGCTGGTGAAAGCGCAGGCTGTGCGTGCCGACGGCCTGCCAGTTTTCCTTGTCGAGTTCGCGCTCGGCCGCGCGAATGGCGGCCTGCATCTTTTCGAGCAGCGCCGGCTGCGCGAGTTCGGCCGTGTTCAGCGCATGCAGCTCGAGCGTGCGGCGCGCGACGTAAAGATCGCGCACGTCCTGGCGATTCAGCGTGCGCACGACGACACCCTTGTGGCGCACGAACGTGACGAGCCCTTCGCGGCCGAGCTGATGCAGGACTTCGCGAAGCGAGTTGCGCGACGTGTCGTATTCGGCCGCGAGGTCCATCTCGATCAGCGCGGTGCCGGGCGGCAGCTTGCCGCTGATGATGTGTTCCCGCAGTTGATGGCTGATCCGGTCGGCGACCGACTGTCCTCTCGCTTTTTCGCTTGCCATTCCGTTCGTTCGCTCCTCTCCTGGTCGTGCGCCGCCGGTGTGGCCGGCCGGCGGCGTTTCGCCATTCTACGGGCTCCGGACCGCGTTACGCCGTCTTGTCGTGCTGCCAGTCGGCCTGCGGCGGCTGCATCCCGTGCTGGCCACGGTAGGGCGCGACGCTCGGCTGCGACCAGCCTTCGAGCAGGCTCGGGTCGAGCCGGAATACCTCGACGCCGAGCGGCCGGCACACGTCGATCGGGTCGCGTGCGTCGGGGCCCCACATCGGCACCGAAAGGTCGCCGCCCGGACACGTGGACATCGCGCACAGCACGTCGATTTCCGCGAAGAACTCGAGGTAATCGCCCGGCTGCGCGGGACAGGCCTTCATGAAGTACTTGTCGTCGTCGTTCAGGCCGGTGCACTGGAACACGTTGAGCACGTCGTGCACGTCGAATTCGGTCAGCCCGTACGGCGCGACCGCCCGCACGAGGTTCGAATGACAGTGGAAATGAAAATCCTCGCCGGTCAGCAGCTTGTTCACGTACGGGTCGCAGCGCGTGCCGAGCAGGTCGTGCACGCGGCCGCCGTCGCCGTCGACGCCATAGCCGGCGAGCGTGTCGTCGGTGATCGTGACCATCGGCCGCAGGTACGGCAGCGTCGACCAGAGCCGGTCGAACGTCGTCACGTGCGCGGCTTGCAGCTGACGTGTGCGCGACGCCCACATGCGCTCGCGCGGATTGTGCAGGTTCCAGATGTTGAAGTCGGCGACTTGCGGGCCTTCGAGCGTGACGATCCGGAACACGTGACCCGCCGGCACCGTCCACGCGAAGCCGCTGCGGATCGGCACGACGTGCGACGCGATCCGTTCGCGCGCGTCCTGGCGCTGGGCGATCGTGGAATAAAAGGCTTTGTCGACGTTCAGGACGGAACCCTTGGTGACCTGGTAGGCGGCGGGATAGTTCGACATGACGCGGTGCTCTCGGGGAAATTTTCAGATTCGGAGATCCGGCTGGAATCCGTTGTGGTGGCCGGTCAGGCGTCAATTTTAATGCTGTATTGTTCAACAATTTATTGGCGCTGCGAGGAGTATAGGGGGAACGCCGGGAGGTGTGTCAATCGGTGGAAAGTACGGAGGGGCGCGGCGAGCCGCGGATGCGCGCAGGCAGGCGAGTGGCGCCGCAAACAAAAAACGAAATATGGATCAAAACCGTGGCCGTGCCGGCCGCCGGACCGGCTCGCCATGATCGGCAAGCGGGGCGTGTAACGCGTTTCGAAACCTGACGCAATCCGCATTCAACCGCGCCCACGCCAGGGGATTCCTGTCGCGTTGCGCAACAACAGGCACAATATGCGCTTCGCCGCGCACCGTTGTTCGACTTCGAGCAGCACGGCGCGTGTTGCCGCCGTCCGAATCCTTCCCGGTTGTCATGAACGCCTTGCTCACTCCCGCGCGCGAATCGAACTCGCCGCGCTTCCTGCTGTTCCTGATTTGCCTGTTCGCCTCCGCCGGCCAGCTCGCGATCGACATCTACGTGCCTGCGCTGCCCGACATGGCGCGTTCGTTCGCGACCACGCCGCAGGCGATTCAGTCGAGCGTCTCCGGCTACATGGCCGCTTATGCGCTCGGCCAGCTGATCTTCGGTCCGGTTGCCGATGCATACGGGCGCAAGCGCGTGCTCGCGTTCGGGCTGGTCATCTACACGATCGGCTGCCTGCTGTCGCTCGGCGCGCCGAACCTGGAGACGTTCGTGCTGGCGCGCTGTCTGCAGGGCTTCGGGATCGCGACCACGAACCTGCTCGCGAAGGCGATCATCACCGACTCGTTCTCGGGCCAGGCGCTGATGCATGCGTTTACCTATATGTCGATCGCGTGGGGGCTCGCGCCGATCATCGCGCCGGTGATCGGCGCGCACCTGCAGGAATGGTTCGGCTGGCGCGCGTGCCTCGTGTTCCTGCTGGTGTATTCGCTGGTGATGTGGGCGCTGCTGTGGCGCTATCGCGAGACCTTGCCGAAGCCGGTCCATCTCGAGCCGCGCACGCTGATGGCGAACGCGGGCAAGGTGCTCGCGAGCCCGGTGTTCCAGAGCTGCTTTCTCGCGCAGGGGCTGTGCTACAGCATCCTGCTGGTGTTCAACATCGTCGGGCCGTTCATGGTGCAGACCACGCTGCACAAGCCGCCGACCTTCTTCGGCTATCTCGCGCTCGGGATCGGGCTGATGTATTTCCTCGGCGGGCTGTCGAACCGGATTCACGGGCGCGGGCTGCCGAGCGCCGAGCAGCGGTTGCGTATCGGCGCACGCGTGATGGCGGGCGCGGCGGTCGCGATGCTGGTGCTGGCGCTGACCGTCGGGCTGCGCGTATGGACGCTCGCGACGCCGGTGCTCGTGATGGGCTTCTGCGCGGGCGCGATGTATCCGACGCTGATGGCGAAGGGCAATTCGCTGTTTCCCCATATCGCGGGGCTGACGAGCGCGATCCTCGGGTGCGCGCTGCTGCTCGTGTCGTCCGCGATGATGGGGCTGGCCGGTTTCGTATCGATTCACGTGCTGACGCCGCTCGCGGTGTTCTTCGTCGCGCTGTCGTTCATCGTCGTGTGGATGGTGACGAAGCTGCTGCGCTACCTCACGCAGCAGCAGGCGGCGAGCGTGGCTTGCGGGAGCGGGGAAGCCGCGTAAGCCGCGTCGACGCGGGCAGCGGCACGCCCGCCGCTCACAGCGGGTGTGCCGCGCCCGCCTGCGCCAGCAGCGAAACCGCAACCGGATCCGGCATCCCGTTCGAATCGATCGCGCCGGCCTTGGCCAGCGCGGCGAGGTCGCTGTCGACGCCCGGTTGGCCGACCACGAACGGTGTCGTCAGGAAGGCCGGCGCCGACAGCGTGACCGCATAGCGCTGCTGCAGATTCGTCACGACCGCGGATTGCGCGGCCTGCACCGTGTTCGGGCTGCCCATCACCTGCTGGAAGTGCGCATTCCCCTGGAAATTGCCGATCAGCCCGGCCGTGTTCGTGCCGAGCTGCGCGGCGAGATAGACGAGCATCAGCTCGGTCTCGGGCGTCGTGTTGAAGGTGCCGCCCGCGTAGGCGAGCGAATGCAGGCTCGTGCCGCTCGACGCGACGGTGATCACGCACGGCAGCACGGCGTTGACCGCCACGCGGTAGTTGCCGCCGCCGTCGGTCAGCGTCGTCGCCGAGCCTTGCGCGCAGCTGACCGTCACCGATGCGCTCGCGAGCGCGGAGCCCGTGGCGGCCGTGCCGGACAGCGCGACGGTTTGCGTGTTGGCGTTGTTGAAGCAGACGTCGACGCCGAAGCAGGCGTCGCCGTTGCAGCCGGCAAGCGTCGCGAGGGCCGCGGCGCACAGCGTGCCCAGCGCGGGGCGGAGGAAGCGCGGATGGCGAAGGTTCATGGTCGCGGGCGGATCGGAAGAGTGAGCGCGGCAGGGCAACCGGCGCGCGCCGACGCTTCGGCGCGCTGTTCGTATTCTAGGTCTCCGATCGCGGGGTTGCTGGCCCGTTTGTTCGCCGCGGCCTGCGGCGTGCGGCATGGCCGGCGCCGGTTACGGCTTGCGCGCGGCCGGTTTCGCGAACGCGCCGCGCACCTCGAAGCCGATCGCATCCGCCACGTTGCCGCGCGCGTCGACGAGTTCGAGCCGGTGCCGCCCGGGCCACGGCATCCACGCGATGCGGTCGGCGTGGCCGATTACCTTGTCGTCGAGCCGCCACGCGAACCGTGCGGCATGCCCGGAAGATCGCTCGAACCAGATCCGCTGATTCTTCGGCGGAATGTCCGGATCGATCGCGAAGATCGTGCCGTCGGTCGGCGCACCGATCGTCAGCGGCGCGCGCGCGCCGTCCTTGCCCGGCGTGACGGGCGCCGCGAGCCGGATCGTGTCGAGCGCGGTGCCCGTGACGAACCACTCGTTGCGCGACGGCTCGACGTCGCGCTCGAACGTGATGCGGCGTGCTTCGACGCCGGCCGGCGGACGCGGCGCGCGGCTCGGCAGGTCGCGGTGCAGGTAGCCGACGACGGCCGACCACACCGGCGACGCGCCCGTGACGCCCGACACGTCCCACATCGGCGAGCCGTCCGCATTGCCGACCCACACGCCGACCGTATAGCGCGACGTGAAGCCGACCGTCCAGTTGTCGCGCATGTCCTTGCTCGTGCCGGTCTTCACCGCCGAGAAGAAGCGCGTCGCGAGCGGATTGTCGAAGCCGAACGTGCGCACGCGCGCGTTGTTGTCGGCGAGGATGTCGGTGACGACGAAGCTGGCCGCTTCGCTGAACACGCGCGTGCCGTTGTCCGCACGCCCCGGTGCCGATGCGCCGGCCGCGGGCGACGGCGCAGGCAGGTCGACGACCTTGCGCGCGACGCCGCCGTTCGCGAGCGCGCGATACGCATTGGTCAGCGACAGCAGCGTGACGTCCGCGCTGCCGAGCGCGAGGCTGAAGCCGTAGTAGTCGCCTTCCTGCGCGAGCGGCAGGCCGAGCGCGGTCAGCGTGCGCGCGAAGCGATGCGGCGTGACGAGCACGAGCGTGCGCACGGCCGGCACGTTCAGCGAGCCGCCGAGCGCGCTGCGCACGCTCACCCAGCCCTTGAAATCCTTGTCGTAGTTCTGCGGAATGTAGAGGCCGCCGCCGGCCGCGAGGTTGATCGGCGCGTCGTCGAGCAGCGACGCGGCCGTCAGCCGCTTCTCGTCGATCGCCTGCGCATAGAGGAACGGCTTGAGCGTCGAGCCGGCCTGGCGCGGCGCGAGCACGGCGTCGACGTCGCGTGCGCTCGACAACGCGCCCGACGAACCGACCCACGCGCGAATCTCGCCGGTCGCGTTGTCGATCACGACGACCGCGCCGTCCTGCACGTTGCGCCGGTGCGCGGGCGCGTTGAGCTCGGTCAGCGCGCGCGTGAGCGTGTCGCGCGCGAAGCGCTGCAGCGGCGCATCGAGCGTCGTGCGCACCTGCGCGCCGGCCGCGGGCCTGACCTCGGCCGCGATGCGGCGCGCGAAGTGCGGGGCGAGGGCGGCGCCGTCCGCCGTCAGGTCGTTACGCACGGCATTGGCCGGGCGCGCGATCACGAGCTGCACGTAGCCGTCGAGCGACGCGCAGGCCTGCTCCGCGTGCATGTCGCGCAGGATCCGGCACGCACGCTCGGCGACCTTCGCGCTCGCCGCGTTGGGCGCGCGCACCAGCGCTGCCGCGATCGCGGCTTCACGCGCGTCGAGGCCGGACGGCGCCTTGCCGAACAGCACCTGCGACAGCGCGGCGAGCCCGACCGTCTCGCCGCGGAACGGCACGAGATTCAGGTAGGCCTCGAGGATCTGGTCCTTGCGCCAGCCGCGTTCGAGCAGTAGCGCGTTCATCGCCTGCGTGGCCTTCTGCGGCAGCGAGCGCTGGCCCGAGCGGCGCGGTTCGTCATTGAGGAGCCCGGCGAGCTGCATCGTCACGGTCGACGCGCCGCGCGTGCGCTGGTTCCACAGGTTGCCCCATGCCGCACCGGCGATCCCGCGCCAGTCGACGCCGCTGTGTTCGTAGAAGCGCTTGTCCTCGGACACGACGATCGCCTCGCGGAACGCGGGCGACACGTCGGCGAGCGACACCCAGTCGCCGCGCCGTTCGGCGAGGTCGACGCGCGTGCGCTGCAGCGGCGTGCCGTCACGCGCGAGCAGCACCCAATCGGAACTGCGCCAGTTGCGGCGCACGTCGTCGTAGCCGGGCAGCGCGTGCGCGACGAGCGGCGCGGCCAGCACGACGGCGACGAAAACGCGGCCGGCGAAGCGCGGCGGCCGCGGCGATCCATGATCGATCATCGCGTATCCGTTACTTGCCCGCGTCGGCCGGCTTCACGGTCATCGGCGGGTTCGGCCACAGGCCGTACACGGATGGCGCGTACAACGCTTCCACGCGCGTCGGCGGCAACCCGAAGGTGCCGACGTTGTTCAGCCGCACCGTGTACTCGACCGAGAGCTTGCCCTTCGGCAGATAGTCGTAATACGCGCGGTAGCCGTCGAAATCGCGTTCGATGAACGCCGGCCATGCGCCGTCCGGGGATTTCTCGCCCTGCGTCGCGGCTTCCGAATCGCGGCCGAGGCCCGAGCCGAGGATCGTCGCACCGGACGGGATCGGATCGTTGACGACGACCCACGTCATGTCGCTCTGCGCGTCGATGTCGAGATGCACGCGCACGACGTCGCCGCGCGTCAGCACGCCCTTGACGGCGGGCGACACGGGCGTGACGGTCTTCGTGATCCGGTAGCCGGCCGCGAACGGCGCGCGCAGCGGCACGGCCGCGAGGCTTTCGACGGTCGCCCACGGGTGGCCCGTGCCGTCCTGCGTGACGGACAGCGTGGCCGGTGCCTGGGCCGCACGCGGCCACGGCATCAGCACGCTGCGCGCGGCGGCGGCGCGGGTCGCGGGAGTGGCCGAGGCGGGGCTGTCGGCGGGCGCGGTCGAGGGTGCCTGCGACCACGAAATCGCGCGCTCGTTGCCGCCGAGCGCGACCTTCGTCGTGCCGGCCACCGGCGTGCTCTCGTAGGTGCGCGAGAAGCGCTCGATCGCGAGCTGGCCGAGTGCGTTCGACGTCGTCGTCTGCCATGCGCCCTGGCGTTGCAGCGCCAGCAGGCCGGTCGCCACGCGCGGCATCTCGTCCTTCCACGCCGAGTCGCCCGCGAATTCCAGCGCGAGACGCGCGGCGTTGGTCTCGTTGCTCGTCATCAGCCACCACAGGTCGTCGTCGCGCGCGGTCGAGAACACGAGCTGCGTGCCCTGGTACGTGAGGCGCGCCCGCAGGATCTGCTCGACCTGCGCGCGTTTCGCGTCGCGCTGCGGGATGTCCTTCACGCGCGTGAGGATCGCGTGATAGTCGATTACCGCCGACGTCGGCCACTGGTTCGGCGCGATTTCGATCGAACCGAGCATGCGGCCTTGGGCGGCACCGTAACGCGACAGCGCCTCGATCGCGGCGAGCTTGCGCAGGTCGCGATCCTGGCGCGGAGCCCACGCGTTGCGCTCGATGCGGCCGTCGACGAAACGCGCGAGCCCGGCTTCGAGCTGCGTGCGCAGGTCTTCCGGCAGCGCGAAGCGCGGGTCGAGGCGGCCGGCCTCGTCGGCGACCACGAGCAGATACGACGACAGCGTCGGGCTGCCGTAGTGCGCATCGTCGGAGGACGGCGGGAAGTAGTTCGCGAGTCCGTCGCTGTCGAGGTAGACGGGCATGCGCGCCACCAGCGCCTGCCATTGCGCGGCGTCGTGCAGGCCGATCGCGCGCGACGTCTGCTGTTCGAGGCAGCGGTACGGATAGCGCTCGAACCAGCGCCGCACGCCGGGCAGGCCGTCGGCGAGCTTCGACTGCAGCGACACGGCGATGCCGCCGCGCGGCGCGCCCTGCGCGTTGTTGACGGCGCCGGCCGGGGCGGACACGGGCAGCGTCAGCGTGCCGTCGACCTGGGTGAGCGTGGCCTGCTGCACGGTGACCGGCAGCGCGGGCACGACCTTCTGCGCGACGGCCAGCGCGTCGGACGCGCGCTTGCCGCCTTGCTCGGCCGCCTCGATGCGCCAGTTCAGCGCGCCGGCCGCGTCGAGCGCCTGCTCGGGCACGGTGATCGTCCACGCGACCTCGGCCGCCGCATTGGCCCCGAGCGACACGGTTTGCGGCGCGACGTCGAGGCCCGTCACGCGCGGGGTCACGACGACCTGCATCGCGCGGTCGGTCGTGTTGCGCAGCGTGACCTGCGCGCGGAACGCATCGCCTTCGCGCACGAGCGGCGGCAGGCCTGAGATCAGCTGCAGGTCCTGCGTGCTGCGGATCGACGTGCTGCCGGTGCCGAAGCGGTCCGCGCCGACCGCCGCGATCGCGACGATCCGGAAGCGCGTGAGCGCGTCGTTCAGCGGCACTTCGACGGTCGCGCTGCCGTTCGCGTCGAGCGTCACGCGCGGATTCCACAACAGCAGCGTGTCGAACAGCTCGCGCGTCGGCGCGCTGCCGCCGCCGCCGCCGGCCGGCACCGCCTTGCGGCCGAAGTGGCGGCGGCCGACGATTTCCATCTGCGCGGTGGCCGTCTCGACGCCGTACGCGCGTCGCTGCAGCATCGCGTCGAGCAGGTCCCAGCTGTTGTTCGGCATCAGCTCGAGCAGCGCCTCGTCGACGGCCGCGACCGCGATCTGCGTGCCGGCCGGAGCGGGCTGCCCGTTCGGCAGCGTGACCTTCACGTGCGCCTGCGCCTTGCCGCGCACCGTGTAGCGCGTCGCGTCGGTCGTCACGGTCACGCCGAGACGATGCACGCCGGTGCCGACCTTGATCTCGCCGAGGCCATAGCGGAACGCGGGCTTCGACAGGTCGACGAACGCGGTCGGCGCTTCATGGTAGCGGCCTTCGCGCCAGAACGCGCGGGCCCATTCGACCGGCGCCTTCCAGCCCCACGTGAAGAACGAGTACCACGGCACTTCGCGAATCCGGCCGCGCAATGCGAGCACCGACACGTAGACGTTCGGCCCCCACGATTCGCCGACCTTCAGGTCGACGGTCGGGTTCTTGCCGTTCAGCTCGACGACGTGCGTTTCCATCACGCCGCCGCGTTCGACCGCGACGAGCGCGCTCGCGTAGCGGAACGGCATGCGCACCTGGAAGCGGGCCGTTTCGCCCGGCTCGTAGGACGTCTTCTCCGGGATCACGTCGATCCGGTCGGTGTTGTCGCCGCCGAACCAGAGTTGGTCCTCGCGCGTGACCCAGACGGACGTCGACGCATTCGACGTGCGGCCGTCGCCATCCTTCGCGACCGCGATCAACTGGACGTTGCCGGCCTGTTCGAGCGTCGCGTCGCAGGCCATGCGGCCCTTGTCGTCGGTCTTGCCCGAGCACAGCACGCCGAGGTCGCGCGTGTCGCTCTTGTTGTCGTACGCATAGAAGCCGCCGACCATGCGCTTGCGCGAGGACGTCGTGATGTGCGCGACGCCCTTGATTTCGATCGACACCGATGCACGCGGCTTGCCCTGCAGGTCGACCGCGAGCGCCTGCACCGGCACGCGCTGGCCGACCGACACCCAGCGGCCGGCCTTGATGCCGGCCACCACCGCGGCCGGCCACAGGATCGTGTCGCCGCGGATCGTCTGCACTTCGCCGTTCGGGTCCGCGAACGTCGCCTCCAGCGCGATGCGCTTCGGCGCGTCGACGTCGGGCAGGCCCTTGAGCGTGACGGAACCCGCGCCGTTGCGGTCGAGCGTGAGCGGCAGCTTGTCCGCGATCAGCTTCGTCGCGTCGGGATCGTTGTTCGCGGCCGATGCGCTGTCGCCGTCCTGCGCATCGTCGTCGGCGTTGCCGTCGCTGCGCTCAGGACGATAGGGCGTGAAGCTGAAGTCCTCGAAGCGGTCCGCGAACGGTGGCGACGCCCACTTCATCAGCGCCGACACCTGCACGGGCAGGTTCGATGCGCCGCCGCCCGACACGTAGTCGATCTGCACCGCGAGCGGCGCTTCCTTGACCGCGACGAGCGGGCTCTTCTGCGCGTCGCGCGCGCCGATCGTCCCCTTGAGCACCGGCAGGCGGAACGCCTCGACGCGGAAGCTGCCGCCGTAGTAGCTGGCGGTCGGCGCATCGTCCGGGCCGCCTTCGAGCGACACGCTGTATTCGCCGAGCTTCGCCGCGGGCGGCAGCGTGAACTGCGTGTCCGCGCTATGGTCGGCCGACCACGTGAGCGGCAGCTTGTAGGTCTGGTCGGAGCCGAGATGGCGGATCGTCACGCGTGTCGGGTAGTGCGCCGGGAACGCGAGGCTCTGCAGCGTCTCGGTGCGCAGGAAGTGCTTCATCGACACGGTTTCGCCGGCCCGCAGCAGCGTGCGGTCGAACACGGTATGCGCGCGCACGGTCGGCGCGCTGTCGGTGTCGGTCGGCACGTTGAAGCGCCACGATTCGATCCCGCGGTTCCAGTTCGAGCTGACGAACGCCATGTCGCGGCCCGTCTTCGGATCGTCGACGCGTGCCGACACGAAGTAGTCGTCGAAGCGTTCCGACTGGCTGCATGCGTGTTTCGGCTCGAACGGGCCGTCGATCTTCAGCAGGCCTTGCGCATCGGTCTTGCCCGACGCGATTTCGTCGCCATTGCAGTCCGACACGCGGATCTGCGCGTTCGGCACGGGCTTGCCCTTGTCGAGCGTCGTGACCCACACGAGGTTGTTCTCGCGGCCCTGTTTCAGGTGCACGCCGAGATTCGTGACGAGCACGGTCGTGCGCACGTACATGCTCGACGGCTTCGCGAGCAGCGAGCGGCCGAGCGCGGGCGACGCGAGTTCGAGCACGTAGAAGCCGGGCTTGTCGATCGGCACGCCGACGACCTCGAACGGACGCAGCGCCTTCGGGTCGGCCTTCGGCAGCGTCAGCGCGTGCGCACCCGGTTCGCCGGCGAGCAGCGACAGCGAGCGCACGTCGATGCGGCGGTTCTGCGGCGCGGGCATCTTCTCGCCGGCCTCGAGCGGCACGTAGACGGGGTGCTGGCCCTTGCGCCGCAGCAGGCCCGGGACGCGTTCGTCGATCGTGCCGGCCGTCATCGACCAGTTGTCGAAGCGCTCGACGGTGCGCATCCATTGACGGATCGCGGTGTCGTCGTCGACCTTCAGGTTCGAGAATTGCGCGCTGCTCGTGTTGAGGCCCGCGATGCGCAGGTCGGCTTCGACGTTGCGCAGCGTGACGGGCACGAGTGCCGGCGTATCGGGTTCGGCGAAGCGCTCGACGATCCCGAACGTGCCCGACGAGAATTTCGCGAGCGGCGGCATCGGCGCGGTGCGCGTCGCGAGCGGGAACAGGTCGGCGTTCGAGAGCGTGCGGTCGGTCGCGTCGCGCAGGCCGGACGGCAGTTCGATCGTCAGGTTCGCCTGCGCGGGCAGCGGCGGGTTGAACGTGACGGTCGTCACTTCGTCGCTGTGGTCGTCGGCCGCGAAGGTCGGCGAAAGCGAACCGTCAGGACCGCGCAGCCGGATCGCCTCGGCGTTCTTGCGCGAGATCGGTGCATTGAACGACAGCGTCAGCGGACGCAGCGGCGTGCAGGGCGCCTTCGCGTTCTCGCGCTCGCACGAGAAGCTCGCGGCGAACGGCGCACGCACCGTGAAGTCGAAGCGGCGCTCGGTGTCGTTCGCGATGCCGCTCGGGCTCGCGACGCCCTTGCCGTAGACGAGCTGCATCTTCGCGCTCGCGGGCAGCGCCTGCGCGCACGACAGCGTCAGCACGCGCGCGGCGTCCTTCTTCAGCCCGAAGTGATCGAGCAGCGCGTTGCGCGCATCGTCGTCGGCGGCCGTGACGGGGATGCGGTTGCCGATGCCGGCCGCTTCGCACCAGATGTTCGCGAGCGCGGAGCGTGGCTCGGCCGGGCCGTTCAGCTTCAGCACGAAGACCTGGCGCTCCTCGATCTCGCGCGAGCCGGGGCGCACCGTCACCGGGAACGGGCCGCCGGTTTGAAACGTGAAGCGGCGCGGGCCGCTGACCGCATTGCCGGCGACCGAACGCAGCGCGTCGTTGAGCGCGACCGAGCAGCGCACACCCGGCGGCAGGTCGTTCTCGAAATCGTAGACCCACGTCTTGTCGTCGAGCCAGTGACCCTGGCCGCGTGCGGCGGTGGAATCGTTGCAGGTCATGCGCGCGGGACTCGGCGCGGATGCCGAACCGAACGCGACCATCGGTTCGTCGAACTTGACGACGCTCTGCCGGACTTCGGTGACCGTGCCTTGCGGCGACACGCTCACGGTGCGTGCCGCGCCCGCATGCAGCGACACTGCGGCGGCGCCGCCGAGCGCCGCGACGGCGCCGATGCGCCAGAGCAGCCGTGTGGTGTGATGGGTTGAATGTGTGTTGTTGTGCTTGTCGTGCTGCTTCATCGCTCGATGCCCTCGGAGGGAAGCTTTCTGTTTGATTGCACGCGATTCTAACCGACGGGCATGCGAGCGGATGACGGGAAGCGGCGTGTCGCCGGGTTGCGACACGCCGGCATCCCGATACGGAATTGTCGCGTCGACGACACAAAGATGCCGCGAAATGTCGATTGTCTCGGATTGCGGAACATTAAATGGACTATAAAAGCATTGTCCAATCCGAATTGAGCGCGTACATTTCAGGGCCGCGCGAAAGTTTGAGAAATATCAAGCGTGGTTTTCCCGAATCCGGTGTTCGAGAGAAGGAAACATGCACAACGACAACACTCCCCACTCGCGTCGCGATCGCGACGCAGCCGCATCCGGCATCACGCGGCGTCAATGGCTGCAGGGCGCACTGGCGCTGACGGCGGCGGGCCTCACCGGCTCGCTGGCGTTGCGGGCCCTGGCCGATAATCCCGGCACCGCGCCGCTCGATACGTTCATGACGCTCTCCGAAGCACTGACAGGCAAGAAAGGGCTGAGCCGCGTGCTCGGCGAACGCTTCCTGCAGGCCTTGCAGAAGGGCTCGTTCAAGACCGCCGACGGTCTGTCGCAACTCGCCGGCGCACTCGCGTCCGGTTCGTTGACTCCCGATCAGCAAACGTCCGCGCTGTCGATTCTCGAAGCCTGGTATCTCGGCATCGTCGACAACGTCGTAATTACCTACGAAGAAGCATTAATGTTCAGCGTCGTGTCCGATACGCTCGTGATTCCTTCGTATTGCCCGAATAAACCCGGCTTCTGGGCCGAAAAACCGATCGAGAGGCAAGGCTGATGGCCGATACCGATACGCAAAAGGCCGACGTCGTGGTCGTCGGGTCCGGTGTCGCGGGCGCGATCGTCGCGCACCAGCTCGCGATGGCCGGCAAGTCGGTGATCCTGCTCGAGGCAGGCCCGCGCATGCCGCGCTGGGAAATCGTCGAACGCTTCCGCAACCAGCCCGACAAGACCGACTTCATGGCGCCGTACCCGTCGAGCCCGTGGGCGCCGCATCCGGAATACGGCCCGCCGAACGACTACCTGGTCCTGAAGGGCGAGCACAAGTTCAACTCGCAGTACATCCGCGCGGTGGGCGGCACGACGTGGCACTGGGCCGCGTCGGCGTGGCGCTTCATCCCGAACGACTTCAAGATGAAGACCGTGTACGGTGTCGGCCGCGACTGGCCGATCCAGTACGACGATCTCGAGCATTGGTACCAGCGCGCCGAGGAAGAGCTCGGCGTGTGGGGCCCCGGCCCCGAGGAAGACCTGTATTCGCCGCGCAAGCAGCCGTACCCGATGCCGCCGCTGCCGTTGTCGTTCAACGAGCAGACGATCAAGAGCGCGCTCAACGGCCATGACCCGAAGTTCCACGTCGTGACCGAGCCGGTCGCGCGCAACAGCCGTCCGTACGACGGCCGGCCGACTTGTTGCGGGAACAACAACTGCATGCCGATCTGCCCGATCGGCGCGATGTACAACGGCATCGTGCACGTCGAGAAGGCCGAGCAGGCCGGCGCGAAGCTGATCGACAGCGCGGTCGTGTACAAGCTCGAGACGGGCCCGGACAAGCGCATCGTCGCCGCGATCTACAAGGACAAGACGGGCGCCGACCATCGCGTCGAGGGCAAGTACTTCGTGGTGGCCGCGAACGGCATCGAGACGCCGAAGATCCTGCTGATGTCGGCGAACCGCGACTTCCCGAACGGCGTCGCGAACAGCTCCGACATGGTCGGGCGCAACCTGATGGACCACCCGGGCACGGGCGTGTCGTTCTACGCGAGCGAGAAGCTGTGGCCGGGCCGCGGCCCGCAGGAAATGACGTCGCTGATCGGTTTCCGCGACGGCCCGTTCCGCGCGACCGAAGCCGCGAAGAAGATCCATCTGTCGAACATGTCGCGCATCAACCAGGAAACGCAGAAGATCTTCAAGGCCGGCAAGCTGATGAAGGCCGACGAGCTCGACGCGCAGATCCGCGACCGCTCCGCGCGCTACGTGCAGTTCGACTGCTTCCACGAAATCCTGCCGCAGCCCGAGAACCGCATCGTGCCGAGCAAGACGGCCACCGACGCGGTCGGCATTCCGCGCCCGGAAATCACGTATGCGATCGACGACTACGTGAAGCGCGGCGCCGTGCATACGCGCGAGGTCTATGCGACCGCGGCGAAGGTGCTGGGCGGTACGGACGTCGTGTTCAACGACGAGTTCGCGCCGAACAATCACATCACGGGCGCGACGATCATGGGCGCGGATGCGCGCGACTCGGTCGTCGACAAGGACTGCCGCACGTTCGACCATCCGAACCTGTTCATCTCGAGCAGCTCGACGATGCCGACCGTCGGTACGGTGAACGTGACGCTGACGATCGCGGCGCTGGCGCTGCGGATGTCCGACACGCTGAAGAAGGAAGTCTGACCGTGCGGAAATCTACTCTCACCTTCCTCCTCGCCGGCTGCCTCGCGCTGCCGGGCCTCGTGCGCGCGGCCGATGCGGCCGACCCCGCGCAGGTCAAGCGCGGCGAATATCTCGCGGTCGCGGGCGACTGCATGGCCTGCCACACCGCGAAGGGCGGCAAGCCGTTCGCCGGCGGCCTGGGGATGCCGGTGCCGAAGCTCGGCAAGATCTACACGAGCAACATCACGCCCGACCCGGATACCGGCATCGGCAACTGGACGTTCGACGACTTCGAGCGCGCGGTGCGCCACGGCGTGTCGAAGAACGGCGACAACCTGTATCCGGCGATGCCGTACGTGTCGTACGCGAAGATCAGCGACGACGACGTGCAGGCGTTGTACGCGTACTTCATGCACGGCGTCGAACCGGTCAAGCAGGCGCCGCCGAAGAACGAGATCCCCGCGCTGCTGAGCATGCGCTGGCCGCTGAAGATCTGGAACTGGCTGTTCCTGAAGGACGGCGCATACCAGCCGAAGCCGGCGCAGAGCGCCGAGTGGAACCGCGGTGCGTACCTGGTGCAGGGCCTCGCGCACTGCAGCACGTGCCACACGCCGCGCGGCGTCGCGATGCAGGAGAAGTCGCTCGACGAAACCGGCGGCAGCTTCCTGTCGGGCTCGGTGCTGGCGGGCTGGGACGGCTACAACATCACGTCCGACCCGAACGCGGGGATCGGCGGCTGGACGCAGCAGCAGCTCGTCCAGTACCTGCGTACCGGCAGCGTGCCGGGAGTCGCGCAGGCGGCCGGTCCGATGGCCGAGGCGGTCGAGCACAGCTTCTCGAAGATGACCGACGCCGACATCGGCGCGATCGCGACGTACATCCGTACGGTGCCGGCCGTCGCCAACGGCGACGCGAAGCAGTCGCGCTCGTCGTGGGGCAAGCCGGCGGAAGACGGCCTGAAGCTGCGCGGCGTCGCACTGGCGTCGTCGGGCATCGATCCGGCGCGGCTGTATCTCGGCAACTGCGCGACGTGCCACCAGATGCAGGGCAAGGGCACGCCGGACGGCTATTACCCGTCGCTGTTCCACAACTCGACGGTGGGTGCGACGAATCCGGCGAACCTGGTGCAGGTGATCCTGAACGGCGTGCAGCGCAAGGCCGGCAGCGAGGACGTCGGGATGCCCGCGTTCCGCAACGAGCTGTCGGATGCGCAGATCGCCGCGCTGACGAACTACCTGACCGGCCAGTTCGGCAACCCGGCCGCGAAGGTGACCGAGCAGGACGTCGCGAAGGCGCGTTGAGGCCGGGTACGATGCAGTAAAGGCAGGGCAACTCTGACAAGAAGAGGAGGCACAGCACATCGGGCGGGCCCCGATGCCGGTTGTTGCAGAGCGGGGTGGGTGGCTTTGGCGGCCGCCCGCCCTGGTTCGTTGGCAATCCGGTGCGCGCGGTTCGCGTACCGCTTTCGTTGATCACACCATGACACCGAATCAACCGTTTCTCGCGTCCCAGCGCGATGTGCTGCTGCTGTTGTCCCGGATCCTGCTCGTGATCCTGTTCGTGATGTTCGGCTGGAAGAAGATCGTCGACTTCTCCGGCACGATCGCGTTCATGGGAAGCGAGGGCGCGCCGGCGCCGATCATTTCGGCGGCGATCGCCGTCGTGATGGAGCTGTTCGCCGGCATCGCGCTCCTCGTCGGTTTCCAGACGCGGCCGCTCGCGCTGCTGCTTGCGCTGTATACGATCGGCACCGGCTTCATCGGCCACCACTACTGGACGATGACGGGCGGCGAGCAGATCGACAACATGATTCATTTCTACAAGAACATCGCGATCTCGGGCGGCCTGCTCGCGCTTTGCGCGGCGGGCCCCGGGCGTTTTTCGATCGATCGCGGGTAAATGGCAACGCCGGCGCGCGCATGGGGCGTGTGCCGGACGGTCGAGACTTCGAGGGGGGGCATCATTTTGCGACTCAAACATTTCGCATCGCTGATCGTGGCCGCCGCACCGGCGGCCGCGTTCGCGCAGACGAGCGTGACGCTGTACGGC
>NZ_QTQH01000037.1:0-38269 GCF_003853805.1 Burkholderia sp. Bp8994 | reverse complement strand
GCGGTCGCCTGCTGCTCGCGCGACGTCGCCGCGATTTCGGCGACCGACGTCGTCACCTGCAGCGACGACTGCTGCGCCTGCGACACGAGGCTCGCGAGCTGTTCGGCCATCCGGTTGAAGCCGTCCTGCAGCGTGCCGAATTCGTCGCTGCGGCGCAGGTCGAGCCGCTGCGCGAGGTTGCCGGTGCGCATTGCGTCGTGCACCTCGACGAGCCGCGCCATCGGCCCCGTGATCGCGCGGAACAGCGCATAGCCGGTCGCCAGCGCGACCAGCAGCACGACGCTCAGCGCGGTCGCGAGCGTCGCTTCCGCCGTATTGACCGACGTGCGGATCTGCCGTGCCGAATCGTCGGCCTGGCCGCGGTTTTCGTCGACCAGCGCGTCCGCGACACGGACTACGTTCTCCCACGCCGTCGTCACGTGCGCGAAGTTGGCCCGCGCAGCCGCGCGGTCGCTCGCCGCCGCATGCGCTGCGTCGTTCAACAGCGGCAGGTACTGGTCGTATGCGGCCCGGAGCGCGGCGAAGCGCGCCTTGTCGTCGTCGCGGAACAGCGTCGCCTCGTATTGCGTCGACGCCTGATCGAAACGCCGCAGCGCTTCCGGAATCCGATCGAGATCGCGCTTCGTGCCGTCCGAATCGCCGTCGCTGAAGATCGCGCGTTCGACCACCGTATAGCTTTGATTGGTCGCGGCGCGCAGCGACGTCGACAGGTACAGGCCCGGCACCGAATCCCGCTGGAGGCTGTCGGCAGCGGCGTCGATCGCCGTCAATCGAGTGTATGAAATCGCGGCCATGACCAGCATCAGCACGAAGATCGCGCCGAAGCTGAGCACGATGCGCGTGCCGAGCGTGAAGCGTCCGCCGCGCAGCAGGGCGGGCAAAGGGGGCGTGCCGGCGCGGGGCGTCGTCGCAGTGGCCATGTCTATCTCCCGTAGGGCTTGGGTCGTCTGGATCCGGCGGCGCGAAAGGCAGAGAAAACGATTCGGTCGCGGGTCGGCGCGATCGATCGAATCGTTCCGGACGGGTGCCCGATTGCCGACGCCCCGCATGCTGTCATGCGGCGCGTCTGATCGCAATCGAATTTTTTACGCATTGAGCCATGCTTTTTTCATCCCATTAAAGATAGGTCAATACGCAGACGTTTGCGGAAATTTGAAAGGGAGCAGGGGTAGGTTGCTGCCGGTATTTCGGCTGGCCGGCCGACGATTGGGCATCGGCGGCCTGAAATGCGGAACAATGACGCATGATCGAATCGCCTGAAATCTAATTGAAATGTTTCCGATATGGGGATGTGAGCACGACTATCGATTTTTGTGTCGCCCAACTCGTGAAAGCCACGCAAAGACTCTGTAAGTTGGTGAAGAGGCGGCGGGAGAATGAAGCGATGAAGGAGACGAAATAGTTATATCAAGGTGATAAGTGCATGCCACGCGTCTTCCTCAAGAGTCGTTATCGTATCAGTCTTGCCAGTTCCAGTGGGCATGACGACTGTTGCTGGTTTAGTGGGTTCCATGTCGAGATGCGATAGAACGGCAAGGACTGCCGCTCGCTGGGGTGGCCTGAATCCACGCCCTTCATTAGCTTCGGTTGCGAGACCAAAGTTGATGCGATTGTCGGCCCAGCTCCTGTAAATCTCATTCTTCCCATAAAAATCAACATCAACGTCCATTCCCTTGCTCCCCCGTTAAGCTTCATATGTTTGTATCACGTGACGACGTAAACGCATCTCGCAACAGACTAAGCCGTTGCCAGTCCAGCATCCACTGTAGCGTAACGCGCCGACAGGAGATCAGTGCGTTTGTCACGAAACAGACTTTGCAAAGTGGCTGGATCGATCAGCGGCTCTTACCACCCAACGATCACGATGCGGCTGATCGCAACGTCGAACGGATCAATAGAATTCACAGAAATCCACGCAAACTGTTACACGACTAGACGTCGAGAATCTCCGACGGCCCCATTCTTTCGGCGAGCGCAGCTCTTTCCCTCATATCGATCGCCGCAGCACTCTTCCATCCTGATCGGTATGTCGTTCGATAGTGAATATTCACTTACTCCATATTCGACATATAGCCCGAACAACAACGCGATCATGGATTTCGCATGCATCAAATATGCCGATATATCATCGAATTTTTAAACGCATGACACCGAGGAAATCATTTTTTATTCAAAGGCAACATATTGAGACCGCGGACATCTTTTCTGAGAACCAACTGTGGGCTCGCAGAAAAGATGTCTTTGGCACCCTATACAAATCAATGACTTGGACATCTTTTCTGAGACGATCACATGCTCACCGTCTCAGAAAAGGTGTCCTTGGGCACGGAAATTCTCAGAAAAGTTGTCCTTGGAAGCATCGCTTGCCTCCGTTCGCGCATTCCGTTTGAACCGAGCGGTGAATGCCGTGGATCAAATCTGCACGACATCCCGACCGAAACCTGTCACCTCATCAGTCACAGCTAAGGCCTGCGCCCCAGATCCTTGGATACGGGGCGCGACCGATCAGGTGGAGGTCGAGCGTACCTTCCCCAGGATCGTGCATGTGGAGGCGGTTCGTCCGCGCGGCGTGGCGCAGGACTTGTGAATCCTTCCGCCAAGACGCCTAGAATTCAGTCATGGCTGCATTCCACATTCACAAGGAGGCTGTCATGACTCAGTCGATGATTGGTTGGGTGGTTGGTCTTGCGGTGGTCGCGGTGGTTGCAGTCGCGTTGGCGCGCCGTTACCAGAGCGAACATTCAAGTATGGAAGTCGTTCAGTGGCTGGACTCCCATCACTTGGGGTGGATGCATCGCAAACATTGACCTCTCGGCGCTGGCGGCGATAAACCCCGCCTTGCCGAAGTTTACCGGGAGCCAAACACACGGATGCAGGCGGGCGGGTGAAGTCTGCCATGTCGTTGTCTCGCCAGGGGTCTTGGCAAGGAAGGCATCATGGATGATGAAGTGTGTACGACCCACACGCACGTGGCACGCCTTCGCGTGATGCGGACCACGTCTGGGCGCTATCGCGGAATCGTCCACTTGCACCGCATCGGAGAGGATCCCGGCACCTCTGATCAACACGATACCGAAGGGGATTTTGCATCGGACGTGGAGGCGCGTGACGCCGCACGAACGCTCGCACGCAGATTGCTCGAAGAGCAAATCCAGGGGCACGAAAAGGCGCAAGGCATCGATTGAATCTGCGTCGGCGGCCTGGTCGTTACGCAACGTCGATCGGCAACGCGACGTCCATCAGCGCGTAGCGCGCCAGTCGCACAATGCGGCCGCTCGTCCGTTGATCTGCCTTGAGAGCACGGGACAGAAAGGAATGTCGGCTTACGACGCGAGTTTCCCGTTGACCGGCAGCATGGCGTCGGCTCGCGCAATTTCGGATCGGGACGCACGTCTCCGATTGACGCGCGCTCCCATGCATTGCTGTTCAACAGAGAGCCGTATCAAAGAACTGCGTCGAACATCCAATGTTCGCCTCGGTTCTGATCGATGATGTCTTCTGCGTAACGTTGCGAAGCCCGGCGTGCGTCACCGGCACTGGCAAACGGCGAACCGTCGACAAGCTTGAAGGTCTGGCTCCGGGTCAGCGTGGTGTTAGTGCCACGCAGGCAAACCTTGACCGCCGCGTCGAAACCGGCTTCGTAGTTGTGAGTACGGCCAGCGCCTGTGTGAAAGTGAGGATAAGTCAGCGGATATATTTCGAATCCGCGATAGGTACGCATACTCATGATGAACTCCCGGTGATTGATGGCTACGAATTGCGTAGAGGAGCGCAATCAATCCTGTATCGGCGCTACATGGTTAGCGTCGAACAAATCTGTTTCGAGGCACACCGGGCGAAGCCCGTTCGTCTTTGTGCCGGAAATTGATACGCCCTTTGGTGAGGTCATAGACCGACAATTCCAGTGGACCTATCCGTCATTTTGTGGGCGGGGCATATCATGAGAGGTAAAAGTCATGGATATGCCAATGAAGAAGAAACGGAGAACAGTAGCCTCTCAGGCAGCGGCCCGCGGGCCGCTGCCTGAGTTGCCCAAAGAACTGCTGGACCAACTGGTCAAGGGGCCGATGACGCCGACCGAGGTTCAGGATCTGATGCTGGCGTTCAACAAAGCGGTCATCGAACGCGCGATGGGCGCCGAAATGAATCTACATCTGGGCTACCCGTCGGGCCAGTCCAAGCCGCCCGGACAAGCCAACGAGCGCAACGGCGCCAGCGGCAAGACGGTCATCACGGATCGCGGCCCGGTTCGTGTCGAAGTCCCTCGTGACCGTGACGGAAGCTTCGAGCCGATCCTGATTCCCAAGCACGAGCGCCGCTTCACCGGCTTCGACGAACGCATCATTGCGATGTACGCGCGTGGCATGAGCGTGCGCGAGATTCAAGGGTTTCTGGCCGAGCAATACGGCACCGAAGTGTCGCCCGACTTCATCAGTTCGGTCACCGACGAGGTGATGGCCGAAGCGCTGAGCTGGCAGAGCCGCCCGCTCGAGGCGATGTATCCGGTCGTGTTCTTCGACGCGCTGCGGGTCAAGATCCGCGACGACGGCGTGGTCAGCAACAAGGCCGTCTATCTGGCCTTGGGCATCCAGGCCGATGGCCAGCGCGACGTGCTGGGCCTCTGGATCGAGCAGACCGAGGGCGCCAAGTTCTGGCTCAAGGTGTTCAACGAACTCAAGACGCGCGGCTGCCAGGACATCCTGATCGCCGTGGCCGATGGCCTGAAAGGACTGACCGAGGCGATCAGCGCAGCCTATCCGCGGACCACCGTTCAGACCTGCATCGTGCATCTGATCCGCAACAGCCTCGAATACGCCAGCTACAAGGACCGTAAGGTACTCGCCACTGCGCTGCGCCCGATCTACGCGGCTGCCAGCGAAGAGGCGGCAAGGCAAGCGCTGCAAGACTTCGCCGACGGACCTTGGGGGGCGAAGTACCCGACGATCGTGCAGTCGTGGCAACGCGCGTGGGAGCACGTCGTGCCGTTCTACGTGTTCCCGCCGGAGATCCGACGGGTCGTCTACACCACGGATGAAATACACAAGCCCCCACGCCGTACTTCGCTCGTTCGCTATGTCCGCGCTTCCGGCCACCGTATCGGCGCGCTGTCTGATTTGGGGCGCGACTGCTTCCACCGGTTAAACAGTCTTTGATAGGTTCGCTCAGACTGCTCAGCCACGGCTCGTTCCTGCTGACGGACACTCTTCAGACTGTAGGCGGCAGCCGGACCTTTGCGCGAGCCATGCTGCGCCGGCATTCCAGCCTGCAGTTCCAGCGCACGTAACTTGTGTGCGGTCAACGCGGGACGGTCCCACGCGAACGGCTCGTCGCGTGTCAGCACATACCATACGATCACTGCGAGTTTGCGAGCGGTCGCGACGACAGCAATTTGCTGGCCGCGGCGATCGCGCACGCGTAGGAAGAAGGCGCGCAGCGGCCCAGGCGCCTGCGTGGCGCCCCAGGCAGCCTCGACCAGCATCGCCCGTGCGTAAGAGCGCCCGCGCTTGGTGATGTGGCCGTGCCTGGCCGGTGTCGGGCCGGACTGATAGACCGACGGATTGAGCCCGAAGTAGCTCACCAGCTTCTCCGGATTCGGAAACCGCTCGATGTCGCCAATGGCAGATAGCAGCCCGATCGCCACCGTGGTGTTGACGCCGGTGATCGTCAGCATCACGCGCAATCGCGCGTCGTCGATGGTCGCTTGCGCGAGTGCTTGCTCCACCTCGCGCAGATCCTCACCGAGGCGGTCCAGTTCGCGCAGCCGCTGCTCAACACCGAGTCGCTCGTCCAACGGAAGCGGTTGAACGCCGAGCCAGGCACGCCCCTTCTTGCCAAACAGATCGGTGGCGGGGCATCGCTCGATCAGATGCGCGGCCAGAACCGCATGAATCTCGTTCTTCAGCCGCGTGCGCTGCCGCACCAGCTGTGAACGACGCGAGATCTGTCGGCGCAGCGCCAGCGTGTGCTCGTCCGGCATCCATACTTCCGGCAGAAAGCCGCTTGCATACAGCTGTGCCAGTACGGCTGCCTCGATCTTGTCCGTCTTGACGCGAGCCTCCGCGATCAGCCGAACTTGCAGCGGATTGGCAATCGCCACGCGCGCGACGTGCCGACGAAGCACGTTGACGATGGCGGCAGTGTTGCCGGTTGCTTCGAGCACCACATGATCGGTGGCGCGCAGCTTCTCGGCAAAACGCTCCAGTTCGTCGCGTCGCAACCCGGTGCGGCCGCCTGCATGCAGCGTGCCATCCTCCAGGTACGCGATCTCGGCCACTGAGCGCGAGACGTCAAACCCCACGATTCGCATAACCGTCTCCCGCATCAGATCACTGTTGGGAGCCGGTGGGACAGCACGACAACTACGGATTCGCGCTCACAGCGCAACCGGGCGGGTCGCAGGGGCGGCCAACTACTAACACGAGCTCGCGGCTCATCGTGTAACAACGGCCTGCCCACCCGAAGTGCTCCCCAGTGCCCCTGTCCCGGATGGTCACACCATACGCTCAAACCACTCGGCGCGGAAACGCGAGGCACCGGCTATATCATGCCGGTTACGAACGCCATAGAAAGTTTGAACATGCAGTTGCGCAAGATCATCAAGACCCGTGGTCACTTCCCGAATGATGAGGCCGCGATCAAACTGCTCTGGCTGGCGTTGCGCAACGTGCTGGCCAAGACCGTACGCGCTGCGTTCGACTGGAAATCAGCGATGAATCAGTTTGCTATCCTGTTCGGAGAGCGATTTATGCAGGCGCGTGGATAACGCGCTGTTCAACCGCCTCGCCCACAAAAATGCAGACAGGTTCCGCTGACGCGTATCACCGCTATGCGCGGGCATCTCCGCATACGGACGCCCGGCATCATCAATATCATTCCGGAGCTCCACGAATCTCAATATAGCCAGGCTGGCTGAACCTCGTCCTCACACGTTCACGAGCATCGACCTGGCATTTCATCCGGCCGCGTTGATGACCTTCGTTTCCAGGTAATCCTCGAAACCGAACGCCCCCCACTCGCGCCCGTTCCCCGACTGCTTATAGCCGCCAAACGGCGCATCGAAAGACTGATCGGCGCCGTTGAGACTCACCATACCGGCACGCAGTTCGCTTGCTACGGATCGTGCCAATTCCGCATTGCCCTGCAGATATGCCGCAAGTCCGTACGGCGTGTCATTCGCAATGGAGATGGCTTCGTCGAGACTCCGATACGGGATCATCGTCAAAACGGGGCCGAAGATTTCCTCGCGCGCGATACGCATATCGTTATGCACATCAGCGAACAGCGTCGGTTTGACATAGTAGCCGAGCTCGAGACCAGCCGGCGCATCCGGCCCGCCGGCGACGAGCGTAGCGCCTTCATCGATCCCCGCCCGGATGAGAGCACGGACCTTTTCGAACTGAGCGTGCGACGCAACAGGGCCGATATGGCCGCCGTGCTGCTCAGGACGACCGACCTGAATGCTGTTGGTCACCTCACGAGCGATTTCGACAGCCGCCGCGTATTCGCTCTCGGGCACGAGCATACGTGTGGGTGCGTTGCAAGACTGTCCGCTATTAGCCATGCAATGACGCACGCCTCTCTCCACGGCCGGACGCAAATCCGCGCCTTCGAGAATGATGTTCGGCGATTTGCCGCCCAGCTCTTGGGCTACCCGTTTGATCATTTGCGCACCCACCGCGCCGATCGTGCTGCCTGCGCGGGTCGAACCCGTAAACGAAATCATGTCGATGTCAGGATGCGCCACAAGCGCCGCGCCCGCAGTCGCACCGTCGCCGTTGATCATGTTGAACACGCCGGGCGGCAAATCGAGTTCATCGATCATTTCGGCCCACAACAGCGCGCTCAGCGGCGTGACCTCGCTCGGCTTGAGCACCATCGTGCACCCGGTTGCGATGGCGGGCACCACCTTGCACGCGATCTGGTTGATGGGCCAGTTCCACGGTGTAATCAATGCGCACACGCCAATGGGTTCGCGAACCACAGTCCCGCCGGAGACTGCGTGCTGGAAGCGAAACGTCCGAAGGGCATGGATCCCGGCCTCAATGTGCCCTTGCCCCGTGCGGGCCTGTGCCGCTACAGCGAAATCGATGGGCGCGCCCATCTCTAGCGAGATGACGCGCGCCATCTCGTCGTAGCGCCGGTTGTAGATCGACAGCAGTTTGACGAGCCATCGCTCCCGCTGCTCGACGGTAGTCCGCGAAAATTCGCCGAACGCAGCTTTTGCGGCCGCTACCGCACGACCGACGTCCGACGCGGAAGCAGCGGCAATCGTCTCGATAATCGACTCGTCCGCCGGGTTTTCCACTTCGATCTGCGCGCTCGACTCAGGCGCTTGCCATTTGCCCGCAATGTAAAACCGCTTCGCATTGGTCATTCGAGTCTCCAGTTGTTGAATTTAAAAAGGGGATTCAGCCTTGCCGTCATCGTCACCGCATCTGCTGCATCTGCTGCATCTGCTGCATCGCATCGAGAAATGCCCGTGGCTTTCCTCCTCCACTGCCACGATTGACCCGGGCGCTTGTGCCTGCCCGCATACCGGAATATGATGCATCATATATTTTATTTTCACAGGAGGAAAGTCCATGACGAAAGTTGCTGTAGTAACGGGGGGCGGCACCGGAATCGGTCGCGCGATCGCCGAAGAATTCTTGCGCGCGGGTCTGCGCCCCGTGTCCGTCGGAAAGGACGCGGACGAGGATCTCGATCCGGCGATCGCGTTCAAACGAGTCGACGTGACGTCAGCTGCTGAAGTTCGCGACGCATTCGGCGATCTTGCGCAGATTCACGTGCTCGTCAACGCCGCCGGAATCATCCTCCACGACCGCGCGGAGTTCGATTCAGCGGGCTTTCGAAAAGTGGTCGACGTCAATCTGAACGCCTGCCAGCTCACGACCGAAGTCGCGCTCGACAAGCTGTCCGCGGTGCGCGGCTGCGTCGTCAATATCGCATCGATGTGGAGCTTTTTCGGCTCGGC
Source organism: Burkholderia sp. Bp8994 (assembly GCF_003853805.1). Classification (NCBI taxonomy): domain Bacteria; kingdom Pseudomonadati; phylum Pseudomonadota; class Betaproteobacteria; order Burkholderiales; family Burkholderiaceae; genus Burkholderia; species Burkholderia sp. Bp8994. The sequence continues at coordinate 29,295 of NZ_QTQH01000037.1, read as the reverse complement.
CCGTAATCCTGCCTATACGGCAAGCAAGGCCGGCCTTGTTGGCTTGACGCGCGCGCATGCCGCCGCGTTCGCGGATCGCGGAGTGCGCGTCAATGCAGTGGCGCCTGGCTGGATCGAAACGCGACTATCTGCGGGAGCGCTGAACAACCCCGAGCGCAGCGGTTCAATTCGCGCACGGCTGCCGCTCGGGCGCTGGGGGCAGCCTTCGGATGTCGCCAGGGGCGTGAAATTCCTTTGCTCGGCCGACGCGGACTACATCACGGGAGTCGTCCTTCCGATCGACGGCGGATTCAGCATCGCATGATGAAGCAGTGAGGATAGGCGGCGGCGATGCGCCGCCGCACGCATGTGCTACCCGCGTGGGGTAGCATCGCAATCGGATCGGGTAATCGGCTACTTACGTAGCGGCGACTTCGCCATGCTCCCGCTCGGCCATCCATTCGAGCAGCACGCGCTGGCCCCATTCGATATCTTCCTGGATCGCTCGCGATGCCCCCTCGGGATCACCCTTGCGCAGCGCGGCCAGCACGCGATAGTGGGGGTGCGAACGATTCGATATCTCGCGCCGCGGCAGATGCGAATGAAACGTGTGCAGCAGCGGCCCCATCCGGACCCACATGGTTTCCACGGTTGCGCTGAGCGTGGGCATCCTGGCTGCCGCCATCAATTCGAAATGGAAGTCGCGATTGCGCTCCGCGGCCTCTGAAGGGCTCGCGGCAACTGCCTCGATGAACTCGTCGTGCGTCAGGCTCAGATGGCGGATTTCCTTTGGGGTAATGCGCTGCGCCGCCTGTTCGGCCGCCGCACCCTCGAGAAGCCGCCGCATGAGCTGAATCTCCGCAACGGTATCGGCGTCGAGCACCGGCACCACGATCGAGGTTGCCGCAGTCATTTCCAGGGCCTGTTCACTGACCAGGCGGAAAATCGCTTCGCGCACCGGCGTGATGCTCGTGCCGAGCTTTTCGGCAAGGTCGTTGATACGCAGTCGGTCGCCAGGCGCGTACTGACCGTTCATTAATCGGGAGCGGATCTCTTCGTAGATGCGTGACGAGAGATTGCTCTTTTCGACACGGGCGAGTGGCTTCATTCTGATAACGGGACGAAAAATGTTTTCATGCATGATACATCACGCTCCATCGCCGCAACAGGCGGTGCCGATGCCGATAACCCGGCTGCGGGCTCAGTCGACTACGGCGACGGGCCGGCCGTGCCCGGTATGGGCTTTCAACGATTCCAGTGCTTCGGGCAAGCGCGACAGCGGCATCGGCTCGATAGGCAGCGGCGCCAGTGCGCGATGCAGCACGTCAGTGAGCAGACGCTCTCCCGCATCGACCAGCGTGCGCCAATGCGCGGCCGAGCCGTGGGTGTGCAGTGCATTCAGGGCCACTTCATGCAACGAGATGGCCGTCGTAAACGGTGCGACCGGGGATGTCTCCAGACGGTCCTGGATGCAGACGAGATGGCCGTTCACGGCGACGAAGCGCGCAAGTCGGGCGGCATGCTGGCCGCTCACCGTGTCAAACACGACGTCGAACGGCCGATGCGATGAAAAGGCGCTGCTTCCGATGTCCGGCAACAGACTCGTCGAAGCGCCAAGACGCGCCATGCGCTCGAAATGACGTGAGTTGCACATCACCGACACTCGCCAGCGAGCCCGCACTGCGAGCTGGACCAACAGCGTGCCGACCGCTCCACCGGCACCCGTTACCAGTGCTTCGAGGCCGGTCCGGTGCGGCACTTTCTGCGTGGCTTGCCACGCCGTCAGCATGGGGCACGGCAACGCCGCCGCCTCGGCAAAACTCAGGCCCGGCGGCAAGCGCAACAGTGCGCGGACCGGCACTGCGGTGTACTCCGCGAAACTGCCGTCGCGCGTGAGCGACTGGTGGTAGGCCACACGCACGCCGAGCCATTCCTGTTGGATGCCCGCGCCTACCGAGACCACCTCTCCCGCCCCGTCAACCCCTGGTATGTGGTCCGGCCGCCATGCCGGCGACCCCCATTCGATGAATTTCCAGTCAACGGGATTCAGACCCGCGGCGCGGTTGCGCACGAGCACTTCTCCGGGCCCCGGCACCGGCCTCGCCGCACGCCGCCATGCGAGCGCGGAAGGCGCGCCGGCGATCTGCCAGGTCCAGGCGCCCATCGTATCCGTCGTGTTGTTCGTGCCGATCGTCACGCTATCTTCCAGCATCGCTACACCACCGCGTCAAGTGCTGCGCCGCTCAGGGTCGTCTTGCCGAGCACGTAGTCCGCGCCCTTCTCGCCGATCATGATGGAAGCGGCGTTCGTATTGCCCGACACGAGATTCGGCATGATCGATGCATCAATCACGCGCAATCCATCGATGCCGCGCACGCGCAATTCGGGATCCACCACCGCGTGCTCGTCCACGCCCATCCTGCACGTGCCGACCGGGTGATAGACGGTTTTCGCGCGCTTGCGAATGTAGTCCATCAGCGCGGCGTCGGTCGCGACGCCCGCGCCCGGCAGCGCCTCCTCGCTCGTATAGCTGCGCAGAGCCGGTTGCGCGAGAATCTCGCGCGCCTTTTTCAGGCCGGCTACAGCGAGGCGTCGATCCTCGGCATGCTGGAAGTACTTCGGATCGATCCACAGCGCGGCGCCCGGATCCGCGCTGCGCAGACGAATCTCGCCACGGCTTTGCGGACGAAGCACGCAAGGATTGATTGTCGCGCCTGCCGACTTCACGTGGTCCTGATCCAGGTCCAGAAACACGATCGGCACGAAGTGCATCTGGATATTGGGACGCTCTTGCGGCGCGTCGACGTTGACGAACGCGCAGGCTTCGGTCACGTTCGATGTGACGGGCCCGCTCTTGAAAAGCAAATATTGCAGCCCGTTCTTCAGCGTGTTGGTGAAGCTGTCCTGGCCGTAGTAACCGTAGTTTCCCGTGCAGTAGGACACCGCCGGAAATTCGATATGGTCTTGCAGGTTCGCACCGACACCCGGCAGATCCTGCACGGCCTCGATGCCGTGCCGAGCGAGTTCCTCCGTCGCGCCGATTCCGGAAAGCAACAGCAGACGCGGCGACTGCACGGCTCCTGCCGACAGGATCACCTCCTTGCAGCCCTTCTCGCGTACGAGCTGGCCGTTGCTGACGTATTCCACACCGATCGCGCGACCCGCCTCGATCAAAATGCGGTCCACGCGCACACCGGTACGGATCGTCAAACGCCCGCTCGCCTCGGCGTTGCGCAGATAAGCTACGGCTGCGCTGCAACGCTTCTTGTCGCGTGTCGTGATTTGATTGAAGCCGACGCCATTCTGCCGCGCGCCGTTGAAATCGTGCGTGAAAGGAATGCCGGCTTGCTGCGCGGCGCGCACGAACGCCGTCGACAATTCGCAGCGTTGCGAAAGATCCGACACGCCAAGCGGCCCGCCGACGCCGTGATACCGATCGTCGAGCCGCTCGTTGTCCTCCGCGCGCCTGAAGTACGGCAACACCTCGTCGTAAGACCATCCCGAGTTGCCCAGGCGAGCCCATTCGTCGTAGTCCTCTTGTTGCCCCCGGATATAGATGAGCGCGTTCACGGAACTGCCACCGCCCAGCACCCGGCCTTGCGGCACGATGCGCGGCCGGGAGTCGAGCCCTGTCTGCGGCTCGGTTTCGTAGTGATACAGCAGATCCGTCGAGAGCAGTCTCGTGAAACCGGCGGGGATATGCACGAGCGGATTCCTGTCGCGCGGCCCCGCCTCCAGCAACAGGACGCTTGCGCCAGCTTCGATCAGTCGGCCGGTGACGGCGCTGCCCGCCGAACCGCCTCCGATCACGATGTAGTCGTATGTCAAGGGTGTCTCCAGTGTCTGCTTCTGGTCGATTGAACGGGCGCGACTTCTTTTGCACTACACATCGCTGCACTGCACATCGCTACAGCCCGCCAACCAATGATATATGATGCATCTCTATTGAACAACAACGACCGTGGTCGTATGGCTTCGCAGCGCCTAGGGGAAATACCCATCTAAGTCAGGCCATCTTGAATATATGATGCATCATCCATTCTCAATCGCCGCAAGATGACACGCTTTCACTTACGGGCAGCAATGAACACCGCCCATGGCAAACAGGATTACAGAGGAGACGATGAGCAACCACTTGATCATGCGCAACATCAGCAAGCACTTCGGTGGCGTACAGGCGCTGCGCAACGTCAGCCTGGAAGCGCACGGCGGTCAGGTACACGCGCTGATGGGCGAAAACGGTGCGGGCAAATCGACGCTCATGAAAATACTGGCGGGTGCGCACACGCCTGACGAAGGCGAGATCCTGCTGGACGGTCGCCACCTTCCAATCGACAGCCCGCACGCCGCGCAGGCGCACGGAATCTCCGTCATTCATCAGGAGTTCTCGCTCGCAAAGCATTTATCCGTCGCGGAGAACATCTTTCTGCACGACCTCGGCGCGGGAACGTCGATCATCCGCTGGTCGAAACTGAAGGCGCGCGCCCGCGAACAACTGGATGCGCTCGGCTTCGGTGAGTTGGACGTGTCGCGTCCCGTCTCAACGCTGTCGGTCGCCGAGCAGCAGATCGTCGAGATCTGCAAGGCGCTCTCGCGCACGTCGCGTGTTCTCGTATTCGACGAACCGACGGCCGTGCTCACCGCGCGCGAAACGACGCGTCTGTTCGCCCTGCTCGAGCGACTCAAGCGTGATGGCGTATGCGTCATTTACATCTCGCACCGGCTGGAAGAAATCTTCCGGCTGTGCGACAGCGCCACCGTGCTCAAGGACGGCACCTTCGTCAGCACGGTGCGCATTGCCGACATCGACGAAAATCGCCTCGTTCAGCTGATGGTCGGCCGAGAGCTGCAGGATCTCTTTCCGAAGCGCGACGCGTGCATCGGCGACACACGGCTGGAAATACGCGGCCTTTGCGCAGGCGAACGCGTGCGCGACGTCTCTTTTCACGTGCGCGCGGGCGAGGTGCTGGGCTTCAGCGGCCTCGTCGGCGCAGGCCGAACGGAGACGATGCGCGCGATCTTCGGTGCGGACCGCAGGAGCAGCGGCGAAATTCGGGTCGACGGCCGTCCAGTCGCAAAGCTGAAGCGTCCCCGCCACGGCATCGAGAGCGGTATCGGGATGCTGCCCGAGGACCGCAAACAGCAAGGCGTGCTCCTGAACATGCCGATCCGCGCAAACGCGATGATGACGCCGCGCAACACGCTCGCGCACCTGCGCTGCATTCTCGATCATCGTGCCGAGCGCGTGCGCACGCGCGAACTGATCAAACAGCTGCGGGTGAAGGCGCGCGATACCGACGTCGACGTATCGACGCTCTCGGGTGGCAATCAGCAGAAAGTCGCGCTGATGAAGTGGCTCTCGAACGGCTGCCGGGTACTGATCCTTGACGAGCCGACGCGGGGCGTCGATATCGGCGCCAAGATCGAGATCTATCACGTCATCAACGATCTCGCACGCGCCGGCGTCGCCGTCATCGTGGTCTCCTCCGACATGCCGGAGATCATCGGCCTGTGCGACCGCGTGCTCGTCATGCGTGCGGGCCGTATTGCGGGCGAACTCAGCGGCCCCGCCATCAACGAAAAGTCGCTGATATCGCTGGCCATGGGAGTCAAGTAATGGAAGGAATCATGCAAACACAGCGCACCGATGTTCCGCTGCTCCGCGGTCTGTTGCGCCATAACGCGTTGATCATGCTGATCGTGCTGTTCGTCGTATCGAGCGTCATGTCGCCCGCGTTTCTGAGCCAGGAAAACCTCTATAACCTGCTACGGCAATTGACACCCCTGCTGTTCGTCAGCCTCGGCATGTTACTCGTGATCAATACGGGCGGCATCGACCTGTCGGTGGGGTCGATCGCAGCGGCGGGCGGCCTGCTGGTAGCCATGCTGGTCCCGGCGATGCCGTTCGGCGGCATGACCGGGCTCCTCCTCTCGGTCGTGCTGGCCGTGATGCTCGGTGCGCTTTTCGGGGCGTTCAACGGTGTACTCGTGACCGCCCTCGGTCTCGCGCCATTCATCGTCACGCTTGCCATGATGACCATCGCACGCGGAATCACATACATGATGTCGAATGGCCAGCCGACGATGCTGCCGCTCGATCTGCCGGCGGCGGAATTGCTCAATGAATTCGGCAGCGGCAGCGCTCCTTGGATCAACGTGCCATGGCCGGTCGTGCTCGGCGTGGTCATCGCGCTGCTGTTCTACTTCCTGATGACCTACACCACGTTTGGACGCATGGTCGTCGCCACGGGCAGCAATGAGACGGCCGTGCGGCTGGCAGGTATTTCCGAGCGCGGTTACAAGTTCTGCGTCTACGTGATTTCCGGTGCGCTGAGCGCCGTCGCCGGCATCGTTTTCACGGCACGCACGGGTGTTGGCACGCCGATCACCGGCGTCGGCCTGGAACTCGACGGCATCGCGACGTGCGTGATCGGTGGCGCGTTGCTCTCGGGCGGGAAGGGATCGGTTCTCAACACGGTGATCGGCGTGCTCGTGCTGGGCCTGATCGGCAATGTGATGAATCTCCTGAGCGTGCCTGTTTATCCGCAACAGATCATCAAAGGCGCCATCATCGTTCTTGCCGTGCTGGTCCAACCTATCGGCCAACGCTAAACCACTTCTCCATCCGCCCGGGCCGCCACGCGGCCCCTCCGCTTCATCTTTTCTTTCATCCAACAATATTATTCAGGAGACTGAAATGAATGTTGCTCGCAGAGCACTCGCCGTCGCCACCGTGCTGGCGTTCGGCATCACCGCCCCTGTCCACAGCCAGGCCAAGGCAAAGATCTACACGCTTCTGCCGAATACGGCACTGTCCGGTGTGGTGGATCCGGCCCTGCCCGATCGAACGGCGGTCCGCAAGGCATGGCCGAAGCAGCCGGCCAATCCGAACCAGCTAAAAATAGGCTGGACCGACATCACGCTGGGCAATCCGTGGTTCGTTGAGCTCATCAAGGGGGCACGGCAGAGTGCGGCGAAATACGGTTACTCGATCGACGTGCAAGTGGCCGACGGCGATCTGCAGCGCCAATGCGCGCAGATCGACAACTTCGTCACGCGCAAAATGGACGTCATTGTGGTCGATCCGACCGATACGCTAGGTGTGTCCGCATGCATCAATCGCGCCGTCGATGCCGGCATTCCGGTCGTCACCGTCGGCACCACGCCGGACGCGAGCGCCCGAGTGCTCACCACACTGCTTGGCAACCCCTATGCAAGCGGTTTCGAGGTAGGCCGGTACGTGGCGAAGGAGGCAGGCAAAGACACGCCGATCGACGCAGCCGTCGTCATCGGCGTGCTCGGAAACTCGACGTCGGAAAGCCGCATCAACGGACTGATCGCGGGCATCGTCGATCAGCGCATGCGCGAGCGCACCACAAGCGCGAGCCGAGAGGACGCCATGTTGCGCGGCTTCGAACTGTTCCAGACCTTGAAGAAAACCGGCAAGCTGAGCGCCCCGGACATCAGATTCAACGTACTCGCGCTGGGCGTAGGCAAGTGGACCGAGGAAGGCAGCCTCGCAGCAACTGAAGATATTCTCTCCGCGCACGGCAACAAGCTGAATTTCATCCTCTCCGAGAACGACTTCATGGGGCTCGGCGCATTGCGCGCCGTACGAAACATGGGCAAGCAGGGGAAGATACGCATCGCCGATGCAGCCGGCGGTTACCGTGGAGAGCTTGACCAGATCAAGAAGGGCAACATCCTCGTGTCCGGCGAAAACTCCGGCGAGCAGACCGGTGTGGCTGCCATCGAATTCATCCACAACGCGTTCACGCGGCGCGTCGATGCGAACAATCTGCCCATGGGCTCCGGTTTCCCGCCGGCAATCATCACGCAAGGCAACGTCGACCAGAAGATCGATCCGAATCCGGCGAACCTCTTCTACAAGTACACGATTCCGCCCGTCCGGTCGATTTCGGAGATTCGGGCGCAAGGCACAAGCAACTAATTCGTTTCGCTTTGTTCCGCATGTAATGCAAGGGCGTGCACTGCCTTGGTCCGCACGCCGCGTGCTTTCACTGGAGATTCACTTCATGAGCTTTGACACCGACAGTTTTCGCGACAATCTTTTTACAGGACGGCACGTGCTCGTTTCCGGCGCGACGAGCGGCATCGGGCTTGCCATCGCGCGTGCGTTCCACCGACTCGGCGCGCATACCATCGCCACGGGCTCATCCGCAACGAAGCTCGACGCGCTACGCAACGAGGCGTCGCTGACCGGCCTGCGTTTTGCCGCGCTGGACGTGCGCAGCCACGGCGAAATCGACGCATTCTTCGGCAGCCTCGGCCGCCTTGACGTGCTCGTCAACGCGGCCGGCGTCGCTCGCCCGCGCGACGAATACGCGGATGATGTGTTTAGCGATGTACTCGACGTCAACCTGCGTAGCGTAATGCGCGTGTCGCAGGCCGCACGCCCGCTCCTCGAACAGTCGCGCGGCTCGATTGTCAATATCGCGTCCATGCTCAGCTACCTCGCCGACGCCGACGTACCGGCCTACTGCGCCAGCAAGACCGGCGTGGTCGGTCTGACTCGCTCGCTGGCCCATGAATACGGGCCGCGCGGCGTGCGCGTGAATGCGATCGCTCCCGGTTACCATCGAACCGACATGACGCGGATATTCTGGGAATCGGAAGAGTTGTCGCGCAAGATCGTGTCGCGTTCCGCTCTCGGTCGCTGGGGCGAAGCAGGGGATCTCGCGGGCGCGGCGGTGTTTCTCGCGTCACCCGCCGCGGCTTTCGTGACCGGGGTGACGCTGCCCGTCGACGGAGGATATGTGTCCGGCTTCTAGGCCGATTCGATACGGCGTTCGAAGCCGATCAGCCAAAAACGGCCGCCCGTGGCGGCCATTTCCTTTTCCGCACGTTCGGCGATCAGGCGATGCCGCCGAAGCACAGATACTTGATCTCGAGATAGTCGTCGAGGCCATAACGCGATCCTTCCCTGCCAAGGCCGCTTTCCTTGACGCCGCCGAACGGCGCGACTTCGGTCGACACGATTCCGTCGTTGATGCCGACCATTCCGTACTCGAGCGCCTCCGCGACACGCCACACCCGCGCGATATCACACCCGTAGAAATACGAAGCAAGCCCGAACGGCGTATCGTTTGCGAGCGCGATGGCTTCCGATTCCGTCTTGAACCGGAAGATCGGCGCAATCGGGCCGAAAGTCTCTTCGTCAAAGATGCGCATGTCGCGTGTGGCGTCGGCCAGGATAGTCGGCTCGAAGAAATTCGCCCCCTGCGCAGCGCGCTTGCCGCCGGCCACGACACGTGCGCCCTTCGCGAGCGCATCCTGCACATGCTCTTCGACCTTCGAAACGGCAGCGGCATCGATCAGCGGCCCGATCGTGACGCGTTCGTCCAGGCCGTTGCCGACCACCAGCTTGCCGACGGCCTCCGCGAGTCGCGCGACGAAGCGGTCGTAAATGCCATCCTGCACGAGCAGGCGGTTGGCGCACACGCAGGTTTGACCGGCATTGCGATATTTCGACGCGATCGCACCGCGCACTGCCGCATCGAGGTCGGCATCGTCGAACACGATGAACGGTGCGTTACCGCCTAGTTCCATCGATGTCTTCTTGACCGTTGCGGCACACTGGGCCAGCAGTTGTTTGCCGATTTCCGTCGAGCCGGTAAACGACAATTTGCGCACGAGTGGATTCGACGTGAGTTCCGCACCGATCTGATTCGCTTTGCCCGTCACGCACGAAATTACTCCGTACGGAATACCGGCGCGTGCGGCGAGCACGCACAGCGCCAACGCACTGAACGGGGTTTGACTCGCAGGCTTGAGTACCATCGTACAGCCGGCGGCCAGCGCCGGCGCGAGTTTTCGCGTGAGCATCGCGGCCGGGAAGTTCCATGGCGTGATGGCCGCACAGACACCGATGGGTTGCTTCAGTACGACGATTCGCTTGTCGCCGGCCGGCGACGGAATCGTGTCGCCATAAACCCGTTTGCCCTCTTCGGCGAACCACTCGACAAACGACGCCGCGTAGTCGATTTCACCGCGGCTCTCGTTCAGCGGCTTGCCCTGTTCGAGCGTCATGATTTTCGCCAGATCGTCGCGATGTTCGCGCATCAGCTCGTACCAACGGCGCAGCAACGCGGCGCGCTCCTTTGCCGTTTTCGCACGCCAATGCGGCAGCGCCTGCGCAGCCGCATCGATCGCGCGGCGTGTCTCGACCGTGCCCATCCGAGGGACCGTGCCAAGCAACGCGCCGGTTGCCGGATTGAACACGTCAATGGTCGTGCCGTCATCGGCCGCGCCCCACTCACTGCCGATCAGGCACGCGTCTCTCAACAGATCCATATCGCGCAGCTCCGCGCCGCGCCAGCCATCGTCATTCAACATCGCTACTCCCGTTTATCAGAACCGGCGCGAAGTGGTGGCGCCCGAGTTCCGATGTCGGGAGATGGCTTCGCGAGCCAGCGCGTCGCTGCCACCCTTCGCGTACCGTAAACACCTCGATTACCGCGTGCCGCCCGCGATACGGTGAGCTGTTTTGCGGGCGGCTGGCACGTCAGGTCGCCTTCGCGAGCGCGGCTCGCGCAACGCGGGTGATCCCGGGACCGTCGAGTTCGTAGTGCGCATACAGATGCGTCGGCGGTGCGATCAGGCTGTACTCGTCGTAGATTCCGTGCCGCACGAGCCGCACGCCGAGCCCCTCGTCGGCCAGGACCTCGGCCACCGCCGCACCCAGCCCGCCGATCACGTTGTGCTCTTCGACCGTGACGAGCACCTTCGACTGTCGCGCCGCCGCGATAATGGCGTCACGGTCGAGCGGCTTGATGGTCGGCATGTCGATCACGCCCGCCGAAATGCCTTCCGCCCTCAGATTGTCAGCCGCTTCGAGTGCACCGGCGACCGGCAATCCGCAGCCGATAATGACGACGTCGCGTCCCACCGAATGAACGATGGCTTTGCCGATCGTGAACTCGACACCATCCTCATAGACTTTCGGATCCCGCCCGCGTCCGATGCGGAAGTAGATCGGGTCGGGCCACGTGGCCGACGCGCGGATCGCGGCGGCGAGCTGCGCGCCGTCGGCGGGCGAAATGACGGTCAGATTCGCAATCGCGCGCATCGTCGAGATGTCTTCCGTTGCATGGTGCGAGGTACCGTAGAAGCCGAGCGAGATGCCGGTATGGTGACCCACGAGCCGCACCGGCAGCTTGCAGTACGCGACATCCATGCGAATCTGCTCGCAGCACAGCAGGCCGAGAAACGATGCGAAGGTCGCGACGAACGGCATGAGGCCCGTGGTCGCCATGCCGGCGGCGGCGGAAACCATGTTCTGCTCCGAGATGCCGAATTGCACGTAGCGCTCCGGGAATTCGCCGGCGAACTTGTTCAAGCCGTTCGAATACTGGAGATCGGCGGAGCCGGCGACGACGGGATGACCTTCGCGCGCGAGATCGATGAGCGCATCGGACAGATAGTCGAGGCCAGGATTGCGCGCGTTGAGCGCGCGGTACTGCCACGAATCGGGATTTTGCGGAGTAGACATGCTTAGATCACCTTGCTCTTGATTTCTTCGATCGCCCGTTGCGCGTCATCGGGTGCCAGATAGCCGAGATGCCAGCCGGGTTCGGTTTCCATGTACGACACGCCCTTGCCCTTGACCGTCTTCGCGATGATGCAGACCGGCTTGCTGCGCACCGGGTCGGCCTTCACACGACGCAGCAGCGGCACGAGGGCGGTCAGATCGTGGCCGTCTACTTCATGCGTCTCCCAGCCGAAGGCGCGCCACTTCTCCGCAAGCGATTCGATACCGATGACGTCGTCGACCTTGCCGTCGAGTTGATAGCCGTTGCGATCGACAATCGCGATGAGGTTCGAGAGGCGGTGATGCGCGGCGAACAGCGCGGCTTCCCATACCTGCCCCTCCTGCATTTCGCCGTCACCCAGCAACGTAAAAACCTTGAAGGGGCTGCCTGCCATCTGCGCCGCCTTGGCCATGCCGGCACCGTTCGATAGCGCGTGGCCGATCGACCCCGAGCTGAAATCGACGCCCGGAACCTTGGTCATGTCCGGATGATCGCCGAGCGGATTGCCGAGACGGGAGTAGCCATCGAGCGTCTCCCGGTCGATGAACCCGTAGTCCGCAAGAATGGGAAAAAGTCCGACGGCCGCGTGCCCTTTGCCCATCGTGAACCGGTCGCGATCCTTCCATTGCGGGTTGCCGGCACGCAGTGCCATGACGTCGTAGTAAAGCGCGGCAAAGATTTCGGCTGCGGAAAACACCGACGTGTAGTGTCCCGTCTTCGCGATTTCTATCAGACGAATCGTCTCGAGGCGGACGAATTGCGCCTTCTCGCGCAACTGCGCGAGCGTCTCCCTGGAAAGCGCCTGATCGCTCTCCTGCAATGCTGTCGACATAGAGTCTCCTATTGGAACCTGAAAGGAACGAGGCGAGCGCGGCAAGACTCGGCATTCCGCCTTCGTTTCATACATGATGCATCATATATCATGATAGCGCAATGATCGACGTGCCCTGTCTTCTGTTGTCGATGTGTACGCGTGGCATTCCGGCAATCATGAATCGCGCTCCGCAAATTGACCTTGCCGTATCGCCCTCAAATGATGCATCATATATCTTCAAACAACACGGAGACACGCATGATGACCACTCCACCCTCCTCGCCCACGGTCAATGGCGAAACACAGGTTATCGTCCTGATGGCGTGGCCGTCCGCTCACGTCCGGACGCCCACACTGTTCAATGCCCTTTGCGCGAGGAAGAACATCAACGCGATCATGGTTCCGTGGGCCGTGCGTCCCGAGCATCTGACGCAGGCATGGGACGGACTGCGGCACATCGCCAATCTGGCCGGTGTCGTGCTCACTATTCCGCACAAGCAGGCGGCGGCAGAACTGTGTGAGGAACTCGATGGCGACGCATCGTTGCTCGGCGTTGTGAACGCGGTCCGCCGCAACGCGAGCGGCAGTTACACGGGGCGAATGTATGACGGTTCCGGTTTTGTCGCCGGCATGCTGCGCGAGGGCATCGCGCTCGCGGGCAAGCGCGTGCTTTTGCTTGGCGCAGGTGGAGCGGCGACTGCCCTTGCGTTGGCACTGGCGCGCGAGGGCATTGCACGGCTGACGATCGCGAACCGCAGTCGAGAAAAAGCAAGCGACCTGGCGGCACTCGTCGGAAAGGCAGTGCCGAACTGCGAGGTAAAAGCGGGCAGCGACGAGCCAGGCAATCACGACATCGTGATCAACGCAACGTCGCTAGGTCTGAAACCTGACGACGCGCTGCCCTGCGACACGTCGAAGCTGACGCCCGCAATGGTCGTCGCTGAGGTGATCATGCAGCCCGCGGTCACGCGGCTTCTGGTAGAAGCTGAAGCGCGTGGCGCCCGCACTCACCGTGGCGAACACATGGTTATGTCGCAACTCGATCACTTTGTCGAATTCCTGCTCACCACCGTGAATGCGTAAGGCTGAGGCTGGCGTCCTTGTCGCCCAACGTCTCAGCGAGCTCGCCACCCAGATACGCGGTCCTTGCAAGCAAACCGATCGGCGATTCCGGCACGCTTACTGCACCCTAGTCACTGATGCATCCGATGAGATTCATCTGTTCAGGATTCCATATCTAATTCTATTCGACCGGTACTCGAAATCATGACTGCACTCATTTTTGGCTCTCCGGGCCGATACATCCAGGGCGACGGACTCCTTGACGATATCGGTCAATACATTCGCGAATGCTCGGAGCGTGCGCTGATCCTTTGCGACTGCTTCGTGAAAGAACAGTTCGGATCGCGAATCGCGGCCTCGTGCGCCGCGCACGAAATCGACGTACGCTGGATTGCGTTCAGCGGTGAACTTACGGATCGAAAGATTCGCGAGCTCGAGCAGGCCGCGCATTCGTTCGACCACGAAGTCGTTGTTGCGATCGGTGGCGGCAAAACGCTCGACGCTGGAAAGGCGCTTGTCGATGCTGCACATTGCGCGTTGATCACCGTGCCCACCGTTGCATCGAACGACTCCCCAACTTCCAAAAACTATGTGGTTTACGACGAGGATCATCAACTCGTGGCGGTCAGGCACTTGCGGCGCAGCGCCACGTACGTGTTGGTTGACACAACGTTGATCGCGCAGGCGCCGACACATTTTCTGCTTGCCGGCATCGGTGATGCGATCAGCAAATACTTCGAAGCAGAGCAGTGCCTGCACAGCGACGGCAAAAACATGTTCGGCGCCAGGCCGTCCTACTCTGCGTACGTACTCGCGCGCGAGTGCTTTTCGATCATTCGCGCCCACGCGGAGACGGCGCTGGCCGAGCTCAAGCACGGCCGCACTGCTCCGGTATTCGACCGGCTTGTCGAAGCCGTCATTCTGATGAGCGGCCTGGGCTTCGAAAGCGCGGGGCTATCGATCGCGCACTCGATGACGCGTGGCCTGTCCCGGCTCGAAACGTCGGCGCGGGCACCACACGGCTTGCAGGTCGCGTACGCGCTGCTCGTTCAACTACATCTCGAACGTCGAGCACCGGACTTCATGCGCGACATGATCGGCCTCTATGCGCGCATTGGTCTGCCGGTCCGCTTGTGCGACCTGGGTTCTGGCGTCGTCACTCGCGAGCACTACGAGACCGTCGCTCGCTTCACGTTACAAGCACCCTACTCGGCAAATTTCGAGCGCACGCTCGGCATCGCGGACATCGTCGCGGCAATGGAAGCCATCGACCACGCTACTGCCTGAGCCCACAGGCAGCGCGAACCGGGCGCGAAAACATTTCCCGCGACAATAAATTGGAGACTTCATGACTTACCTTTCTCATCTTTCCTCGTCGTCGCGACGTGCCACGTCGCAACCTTCATCTCATCGGCGATCCTTGATCGCGTCCAGCCTCGGCAATTTACTCGAATGGTTCGACTGGACGGTCTACACGGTCGCATCGGTCTATATTGCTGGCGCGCTGTTCGATAATACGAACAAGACATCGTCGCTGCTCGGTACGCTGGCCGTATTCGCTGCAGGCTTCTTCGCCCGCCCGTTGGGTGGCATCGTATTCGGCGCGATCGCCAACCGGATCGGGCGCCGCTCGGTACTCTTGAGTACGATGCTCCTCATGGCGTTCGCGAGCCTTCTGATCGCGATCATCCCGCCATATGACGCAATCGGCAGTTGGGCCTCGGCTGCATTGCTGGTAGCGCGACTCGTGCAGGGTGCGGCGCACGGCGGCGAAACAACTGCGTCCTACGCCTACGTTGCCGAAATCGCTCCTCCGGCGCAGCGTGGTTTGTGGTCGAGTGCCGTGTTCATTTCGGTCGGCGCCGGCTCGCTGCTTGCCACCTTTTTTCTTGCGTCGCTCACGGCGTTCCTTTCACCGAACGCCATGCAGGACTGGGGATGGCGGGTGCCGTTCGCGTCAGGCGGGTTTCTCGCGATATTCGCGCTATGGCTGCGCCGCAATATGGTGGAGAGCATCAGCGTTGACGCTTCGACTAACGCCCGTCATAAACCGTGGCCACGGGCCAAGGTCGTGCGTGAAGGCTTGAAGCTGTTCGTGTATGAGGCCGGTTCGACGCTTACCTACTATACGTGGGTAACGTCCGCGGCCATCTATGCAATCAGTGTCAAGCACATGGATCCGCACCGCGCGTTCGCAATGAGTTGCATTGCCCAGGTGATCTATCTGATCGCGCTTCCGCTCATTGGACGCCTTTCCGATTTCACAGGACGCAAGGTTACAACGCTCATCTCGCTACTCGGCATCTCGATCACCATCTTTCCGCTCTGGAGCTTGATTTCCAGCGAGCCGTGGACGTTGCTTGTCACGCAATCGGTCGGGCTCGTGCTCGTTGCATTTATCACCGGGAGCAAGCCTGCAGCCATTTCGGAACAAGTGCCGACACGCTACCGCACCCGTCTCTTCGGCTTCTTCATTTCACTTGCGGTCGCATTCTTCGGCGGCACCGCCTCATATCTGAATGCATGGTTGTATTCCATCAACAGGGGGCAGCTATTCAATGTCTATCTTATCGTGGTGGCCGTAGTCGCGAGTTGCGCCGTGCTGACATGGAAAAACAACACCGGGGTAAAGCTGGACGATATCGAATGAGCTTGGATACCGACCCTGATCTAGGAAATAGTCAGGGTCAAAACTGGAGAAATTCGACATGACGTGTCCGACTGGGACACGAAGGCCATGTCATGAAGACGAGCAAGTTTACGGAAGATGACCTGCCCTGGAATTTTCGGACCAGTTGAAACTTGAGAGAATGGCTTCCAACGGAGAAAAGGAAGTCATGAAGAAGAGCCGGTTTACCGAAGAACAGATGGTCACCATCCTGCGCGAGGCGGACAAGGCGCCGGTCGCGGAAGTTGCGAAGAAGCACGGGGTCAGCGAGCAAACCATTTACAACTGGCGACAACATTTCGGCGGGCTGGAGGCTGCCGACGTGAAGCGGCTCAAGCAGCTCGAGCAAGAGAATGCGCGGCTGAAGAAGATGCTGGCCGAGCGCGATCTCGAGCTGGACGTGATGAAAGAGATCAACGCAAAAATGTATGGTCCGCCCCGGTTTTGCAAGCGGGTTCTGTGTGACGAAGCAGTCTGCGTAAATGTATCCGGCCTCTCGCGAGTCAGCCGCTTTTGGCGGCAAGGCCATGATGGGATATGCGCGCTCGGTTCCCAATAAATGGACTGACCTCAAGGACCGCTTTTTTGTCCCGGGTTTACCGAACGCCGTAGCACAGTTTCGTCATCAGGTATCAGCCTGCAAACTTGGAAGGGTGTTCATTGCCTCCTACTGCTGTTTCGGTTGCCTAAGATAGAACGCGCCTTGTCGGGTCAGTACGGCCCACGCAATTCTTGCGAGCTTGTTGGCCAAAGCGACGATGACTTTGTTGCGATGTATGCCCCGTGCTTCCATTCGGCCTATCCAGGCACCGAGATGATCTTTTGTTCGATCGAGATGCAGCACACAGGAACGAGCGCCGTGCACAAGCAGCTTGCGCAAATAGGGATTGCCGCGCTTACTGATTCCGAGCAAGCACTGTTTGCCACCCGTCGAGAATTCCTTCGGCACAAGCCCAAGCCAGGCCGCCAGATGCCGACCGGATTTGAATTGAGTGCCTGTTCCGGCGAAAGCAGTAATGGCCGTCGCTGTGAGTTGGCCGATACCCGGGACTGATGTCAGTCGCGTGGCAGCATCGTCGGCGCTGGCAATAGATTCGATTTGCTGCCGAAGTTGCAGCAGACGTGCCTCGATGGAACGATATTCCTGCCATAGCTCCTCGAGCAGGCGGCGCATCGACGGAGTCAGTCCGTTTTGGTCATCTGAGAGAATCGACGGCATGTCACGGACGAAGTATGCGGCGCCGACACTGATGGTGAGACCGTATTCGAGTAGAAAAGCACGGGCCTGATTGATGACGGACATCTTGTTGGAGACGAGTCGTTGCCGGACACGGTGTAGCGCTTGTAAATCGAGCTGGGCCTCTGTCTTCGGCTGTGCGAAGCGCATGGTGGGACGGGAAATCGCTTCGGCAATCGCCTCTGCGTCGATCATGTCCGTCTTGTTGGACTTGACGAACGGTTTGACGAACTGCGCGGGGACTATCCGGACCTCGTGACCTGAGAGGACGGCCTTACGAGCAAGCCAGTTACTGCCGGGGCAGGCCTCCATCCCGACAACTGTTGGTGACGCACGGGCGAGAAATTCGATGAGGCGTTCGCGAGTGAAGCGGCTTCTGAACACCGGCTTGCCAGCGAAATCGAGTCCGACGACGTGAAACGCTGATTTGCCGATGTCGATGCCCATGCGAACCACGACAGGTTTGACAGGCTGACTCATGACACACCTCCTCGGAAGCTGTACGTGTCACCGCCGATTATGCGACTGCGGGAGGGGCGGACCATCCTATTAGTGGTGAGCGCGCCCGCCCGACGCCAGCAGGTCACCTACGCGAAAGCACGGGGCCTGTCGGAGCGACGTGCGTGCGCGCTGATGTCGGTCGCCCGATCGGCGCTGCATTACGAATCGACGCTGGCCGTGCGGGACGCGCCGGTGCTGGCAGCGATGAGCATTCTGTCGGCGCAATATCCGCGTTATGGTTACCGCCGCATCCAGATCTTTCTGGAGCGGCAAGGTCACCCGATGAGCGCCGACCGGGCTTGGCGGCTGTGGCGTCTTGCCGGGTTGCAGGTGCCGCGCAAGCGACCCCGTCGACGCGTGTCGGTCCATCGCCCTCGGCCGCAGCCGGCGACGGCGGCACGACACGTTTGGGCGTACGACTTCGTATTCGACGCGTGCGCCAACGGCCATTCACGCGCGTACTCGTCGATCACCGCTAGTCACTTCAACTGCTGGTTCGCCGTTCTGCGCGACGGTACGATTTCACTCAAATCGGGCCCATCACTCATCGAAACAATCTGGCCCCGCACGGCCGATCGCCCCTCGACGAAAAAGGGGCGGAGCCTGCCAGGGCCTTCGTCCAAGTCAATACGGTATCGGTGGCAACGAGCAACCCTTCGGCGGGCCGTCCCCGACTCGGGGCGCGACGGTATCTCTTGTCGCACACATGAAAGCACGGTGATACGTCACCATATGGCCCTTCCATGTTGAGAATGTATAGTCGTTATCCCATCGCATTTCGTAACGATAAGGTCCACAACCCCACTGGGTACACGTCGGATTCTGCCTTTTTCCCGTCGCCCTCCAAACACCTCTATAATCCGCCGCTGGAATGTACTTATCGAGCGCGATTATCATCGCATACGCCGTAGATCCGGATGGCACATAGATTGTTTGCCCAATGGTGAAACTCTGCTCTTGCGTCACGGCCTGACTATAGGAGGCACTTAGGCCGCCGCCTTGGCTTTTGAAGGTCGGGGATAAATCGATACCGATCGTCCACTGCCTCGTGATCGACGTGCTACGGCCTTCTGTCTTGTTCGCTGTGCATCCACTATTCGACGGCGTACTGCAACTGAGCGTAAATTCGGGATAATATTTTTGGACCCTCCACACCCAATACGTTCCTTGGGCACCTTGATTGGAATAGTACGAAATATACGAATTATTTCGATCAGCGGAAATCGTTGGATCCGTCACCCACTTCGTTGTTCCGGTAGCGAGAGCGTGACTATTTTGGGAAAGCAAGCCCAGGCAAGCCGCGAGCAATGTTGCCAGAACGGCATATCGAGAGGATTCAATTTTCATTCGATTCACCCCGCAATCATTGCGTTTTTTGTTTAATCAACGAATCGCTTCCACGTCGCCCGAGTTTGGGCAAGAGCGTGGCCAACTCATCTCGCTCTGCGGCATCAAATGCGAGTACGCCTACCCCCTCATCCGGCGCCCCCTTATACAGCAACGCAACCGCTGCTTTGCGCCCGACATGGGCCAGTTCGATACTAAGGTCGAGAACGCGCTGTTGACTATCGGCACTCCCCGATGAATCGATGATTATCAGATAGCCTTCGTTCAGCGCACTGGATACTTTCTCTTTATAGCGACCGAAATCTTCATCTGCGTTCACAATCACCCCGTCAAATTGATTCTGAATTGCGGGATTCACCGAATCGCTGGACTGGATTGTTGCAGAACGGCCAAGTTCTTGCATTGCAATCCCCATGGATCCACTCGACAAGTTGACCCATGCAGATTTTCTTACGGAATAGTCCTTATCGATCGCGACGGAATTTTTCCCGGCGGTCGAAAGGGAGTTCGATTCGAACTGCTGCCCGGATGCAGACTGCTGCGTCAGCACACTGGCAGGAGAACCTACAGCTCCGTCATCCCCTCCACACGCACTGACCGCAAGCGACGAAATTCCCATGAACAACGCAATGCGCCACCTCATCCGACACCCCCAAATTCATTGAAAGTTTCTAAGTTTCAAATAACCACCCACAACAAAACAACCAATACATCAGCACACCGCATCATTACAGCGAATCGATATTTGCAAAAAGCCGCATCGAATACCGTGCAGCGGGTCCCATTCGGATAATTACCTCGGAAGCACCACCGGGCCGTGACACCACCCCACACGACCATAACTCATTCTTGACTCCAATTTACAACCCGCAGCCTAACCCGCCTCATTTTTACGAGGAAATTAAATATCTCGATAAGTGTTATTAATTATAATAATATGCCTCTCATGCACACCAGCTCAGCCATTCCACATACAATCACGATCGACTATTTGAATATGTGAAGATCAAAAACTCCCATTTTATTCATCAAATGCCAAACCGCCTTACTCCCAGCCACCACATGCGATTCGCGACAATTCCATGGATGGCGCTCCAAGCAAGACGGAAATCTTGATCCGTCGAGCAAAACTATTGTTCCGCGCCACCGAATGACAATCGTCAAGGAAATGAATTACCGTTTTTAATTCCGAGATTCAGCACATCCCGATAATGATTGACCTCGATCTATTGAACACCCTGCTGTGCGTCGTCGAAGAGCGGAACTTTACGAGAACCGCGGAGAGAATCCACAAGACGCAATCCACAGTAAGTCAACAAATATCGAGGCTCGAGAGATCACTTGGACACACGTTGCTCGTCCGTGATAGAAGTGGTAACAATGTTGTCGTCACGGAACAGGGTGAAATATTGGCGACCTACGCGCGTCGTCTTATTGAACTTGCCCAGGAAGCAAAAAATGCTCTTGCGGCCAACCGGGATTTGATTCAAATTCGAATTGGAATACCAGAAGATTTTCGGGTCGACCGGATTACGCAAGTTCTTTCCGGATTCGCCTGTATAAACCCGTCCATTCGACTTGAAATAGCAAGCGGCATGAGTATTGATCTGCATGCGAAGCTTGCTGCTGATCAGCTTCAACTCGCCTTGGTAAAACGGGAACCCGGAACGGGGGCGTGTGTGGCGTCTTGGCCAGAGTCCGTCGTCTGGGTGACAAACCGGCAGACTGTCACGCCGTACGACGTGTTGCCATTGGCAGTCTTTCCTCGAGGATGCATCTACAGGGCACGAGCGGTATATGCTCTCAAAAAAGCAGGAATACGATGGAGAGTTGGTTTCGAAAGTCCCAGCTTGACCGGAATTCAAGCCGCGGTATCTGCCGGCTTGGCCGTTGGCGTATTGCCAAGATCTGCCGTCTTGCCCTCCCATCGAATCCTGTCGTCCTCCGATAAGCTGCCCGATTTACCGGGGACCGAACTTGCCTTAATTGCAAAAGTGAATCCAGTCAGCTTTGAACAACGTCCTCTCGTAATTTTTCTTTGCAGTGAAATCGAAAAAATCCTAGACGATCAGGAAAATTAAAGGAATGATGGCGTAAGAGATCAGTCTATTCGCCGATGATCAACATCCTCTCGCGGCGATGAATCAGAGCGCCGGAGAATGATCTGAAACAGCCACGGTTTCGACACAAGGCATAAACGGACTCGTATCGGATCGCCGAATTTAACCGCGCAATTTCAGGTTGCTCAGGCACATGGCTTTCAGCACCCTTCGCCGTCACACCAGGAGCCAATGCCGCAAGCGCACACGCCGTTCTATTCTCGGTTGGCCATAAAACGGCTGTCGCCCAATACAGATGCAGCCCCGACTCCCAATTACTTGCCGCCGCCGATCGATATCCGCCATAACTCGTAGCGCTCGTGACCGTTTGGGACCAGACCTGCGACATGGTCACTCAGCGCGCTCGACGTGAAGACGAGATCGCCGGTCGGAAGCAGAGCCGGAGTGTCCGGCCAATGCACGCCATCGTCGGATGCGATCAACGACATCGATTTCGTGCCCGGTTCGTACTTCACGATGCCATTGTGCGTGACATCGGTAATGTAGAGCACACCGTGCGAATCCGTCACGATTCCGTCCGTGTTGCCACCGACAGCACCAAGATCACGAATCTCCGTGGCGATCTGCTCATCTGTTGCACCGTGCAGCCTAAGAACGGCGGTCGGAACCGAACGTGCGCGTGTTCCTGTCGTCACGGTCCAATACAGCGTCGCACCGTCCGGCGACAGCGCGATACCATTGATACCTATCAGCAGCGGCTTTTCCGGCCATACTTCAACGCCATGGGAGACGACCTTTACCCCCGCTTCGACCTGCAAATACGGATGCCCGTCCAGCACACGTCGCGCCGTGCCTGACGCAAAATCGGCGACGATCAGTCCGACCTTGTTATGCGGTGAACTGCGCGAGCCACTGTCGGAAACATACGCGATGCGCCTGTGTTCGTCGACGACGATGTCGTTGAGGAAGCTGCCGACACGATCGGCCACACCGTCGAGGGCGATGCGCTTCACGATTCGTCCGGATTTCAGATCGAACACCACGATTTTCTGGGCTCCAGCAGGTGCCTCCGATTCGCCGGCAACGAACCCCATGTCAAGTGCCCAGAGCCAGTCGTTTTTCCGATCGACGTAGAAGCCCAGCACGTTGCGCAAATGCTCGCTCGGAGCAGTTGCTGTGGAATTGCCTTCCATTGACGGAAATGGCGTCAGTCGCGCCGGGCCGGTAGTTGCCCGAGTATCCAGCCTGCTCAGCGTCGCCGGTGTCGACGCGGCGACAAACCGCGGGGTACTCACATATGCGGTACCGCGTGCGTCGAAATGAAGCCCGGCAATCGGCGCATTGACCGAGCCAGCGAACGGCGCGGGATCCCCACCGTCTTTCGGAATCTCCCAACTTACTCCGGCGTAGCTCCGCCAGCGTTCGAGCCGGGTATCGGCCACCGCAGTCGCTGCGGTCGCGCAACTGATGAAGGCAATTGCGAAAGCAAATGACGTAACTCGACTCAATCGCTCGAACATGATGAAGGATGGTGAATTCGTTAGATGTGGTTATGCGACTTGATGCAGATGCAGCAATTTGAAGTTTTCGATCCATTGACCGGCGGTCGCGCGGAATGCGTCCATCAGCGGGCTGCGCATGTGGTACTCCCACGACGCGCGGTCCGCCCATTGCTCAAAAAAGACGACCATCCCCGGCTGATCCAGCGATTCATGCAGTTCGTAACTGAGGCAGCCGGGCTGGTGGCGCGCCATCTCGACGAGTTCCTGCTGGGCTTGAACCAGCGCCGCTTCGCAACCGTGCTTCGCCTCTACGAGTGCGACAATGACGTGGGCTGACATATCGAGGCACCTGTTCACAGAATCGACCGAAAAGTGCCGCCTTCGACGCGCACCGCAGCACCGTTGGATGCGGCACCCAAAGGACTGACCAGCAACGCCACTATGGCGGCAATCTCGTCGGCCTCGATCATGCGGGTGATCAGTGAGCTCGGACGATACGTGTCGAAGAAGTGGGATTCGATTTCCGCATCGGTCATATCGGGCCGTGGCGCGGTCTGCCGCAAATACGCGACGATGCCTTTGGAGCGCGTAGCGGACGGCAGTACGCTGTTGACGGTCACACCCGTACCCTTCGTCAGTTCGGCCATTCCGCGCGAGACGGCGAGCTGGGCCGATTTGCTGACACCGTAGTGCACCATGTCCGGCGGCGTGAACGCCCCGACTTCGCTGGACATGAAGATGACACGCCCCCAGTTCTTCGCAAGCATGCGAGGAAAGTAATGACGTGACAGCCGTACGCCCGACATAACGTTGACATCGATCATTCGCAGCCATTCGTCATCAGTGATCTCGGCGAAGGCCCTGGATTCGTAGTAGCCAAGGTTATTCACGAGAATATCCGTATCCGGCTGCGCTTCGATCAGTTCCGCGACACCTCGCTTGCCGCTCACATCGGCGACGATTCCGCGCACGCTGCCGCGATGCGCGGTAGCGGATATCTCGGCGACGGCGGTGTCGAGTTTGTCACGCTGACGCCCGGTGATCGTGACCGACACACCTTCGCCGGCCAACGTTCGTGCAATGGCCATACCGATGCCAGCGGTGGCGCCGGTGACGATGGCAGTTTTACCTTCAAGTTGCAGATCCACCGTTTGCTTCTCCCTTGCTCGTCGAAGGACCGGCTACGCCGGTCCATTGCGTGGCATTACTTCAGCCGCTTCAGCATCTCGCCCGCGACGTCGAGTGCGGAGGCCGGATTCTGACCGGTGATCAATTCGCGGTCGGTCACCATGTGCGCGGTAAATGGCACCTCGTTGCTGCTATAGATGCCGCCGGCCTGCTGCAGCGCGGTCTGCGGATAGAACTTCATCACTCCGCCGCCAAGCAGTCCTTTTGCCTGCTCCTCTTCCGCGTTGCTGATCACCGTCATGCGGTAACCGGAATAGATCCATTTCGGGTAGCTGCCGCTCGCGTTCCCCGAGGCGAGCTTTCGTGCAAAGCCCTGTGCATCGGGCAGGGTCGACAGCAACGCAATCGGACCATGACAAACGAGCGCCGTGGTCTTGCCGCGCGCGTGAAAATCGGCCAGCAGTCGGCCCACCGCGGGGCTGGTCAGAAGATCCTGCATCGGCGCGTGGCCGCCGGGAACATAGACGGCATCGAAGTGCCCGTAACCGATCTGCTCCACCCGCGACAGACTGATCACGGGAGAGTGCGAGCGCGACGTGATTTGCAGCTTGTCGAGCAAAGCCTGGTAACCGCGCATCGCCTTTTCGTCGCCGTTGAAGTACATCTTGTCGGCAGACGTCGCATCCATCGCGGGCGCGTTGCCCTCGGGCGTGGCGAAGGTCACCTGGTGGCCGGCATCAAGCAAGGCCTTCACGGGCTGCATCAGTTCGTTCAGGTAGAAGCCCGTCGCGAAGACCTTGCCGTCCTTCAGATCGAGGTGATCGGAATCCGACAACACCACGAGCACGTTGGCCGCGTGAGCGCTGTACGCTGCAATGCCGAGCATGGCGGCAACGGCGAGCTTGCGCATCGAATGCATAGCGTTCTCCATGGGGAATTTCAGGCCTGCCCTGAGTGATTCAGCAACAGATAACGGATCGCCGCGCCAACGCCGGAAGCCGACTGCGGGTTCTGGCCGGTCACGAGACGTCCGTCGACGACGACCTTCGCCGTCCAATTCGGTACGGGATGGTGATGCGCGCCGCGCTGTGTCAACGTGCTCGCGAGCAGGAAAGGCACGACGCGATCGAGCTGAACCGCGCGCTCCTCTTCATCCGTGAATGCGCTGAGGTTCTTGCCGGCGACCAGGTACGTTCCGTCGCCGAGGGTCACATCCACCAGCGCGGCGGGGCCATGACATACCGCACCGACCACACCACCTGCCTCATAGACCGCGCGAGTCACCTTTTGCACGTCGGGATTGCCCGGAAAATCCCACATCGCACCGTGGCCGCCTGCAAAGAAGACAGCCGCATATTTCGACGCGTCGACATCGCCCAGTCTCTGCGTGTGGCGCAGCGCGTCGCGGAAAGCACTGTCGTTCCAATAGCGCACGTTGACTTCGTCCGTCAGGTCAAGCCCGTCGACGGGCGGCTCGCCGCCCAGAATCGACGCGAATTCGACCGGGATGCCGGCCGCGTCGAGCTCGGCAAGCGGATGCGTCACTTCGCCGAGATAAAACCCGGTCGGCTCGCCGGTCGAGCCTTTCGTCGCGTGGCTCGTGAGTACGAACAGCACGGACAAGTCCTGCCGGTCGCGATGTTCACTATTCATGGTTCGCTCCTCGATTTCAGTGGGTGACCCGACGACGGATCACAATGCGCCCACTTTATTTGACTCAATGGAGGAGATAAACTGAGTCAGAAGTAAATCTTCTGTTCTCCGGAGGACAAGATGGGGCGAAGATTCGACCATCTCGGTGATGTGGAAGCGTTTGTCACGGTAATTGAAAAAGGCTCGATGACCGCCGGCGCGGTGGCCTTAGGCAGCACACCTTCGGTTCTGAGCCGAGCTATCACGCGCCTGGAGACTCGGCTGGGTGTGCAATTGCTGCGTCGTTCGACCCGACGGTTGAGCCTGACGGAGCAAGGCAGGCTCTATCTGGAACAATCGCGCGCAGCGTTCTTGTTGATCGACGATGCCGAGCGCGCCATTCAGGGGCAGGACGGCGCGCTGACAGGTCATGTCCGGCTCAGCGTACCGACGACGTACGGACACTATCGTCTGCCACCGCTGCTTCGGCAGTTCACGCAGCAACACCCGCAGGTTCGCGTGGAGTTGAATATCGCGAACCGGAACGTCGATCTGGTGGCCGAAGGTTTCGATCTGGCGATCCGGCTAGGCGCATTGCCCGACAGTGGACTGGTCGCGCGCAAGCTCGAAGATGCAGCGTTATGCCTGGTAGCGTCGCCCGATTACATCGCCAATGCTGGCATTCCGGAAAACGTGGCCGATCTGGAGCGCCACCTTTGCTTGCCTTTCATGCTGCCCAGCAGCGGCCGTATCGCACCGTGGGTGTTCCAGGACGGCGGTCAGGACATCGACTGGCTGCCGCCTTCGAACGTCGCGGTCTCCGACGATGTGCTGGGTGTCGTTTCAATGGCGCAGAGCGGCGCCGGCATCTGCCAGACCTATGATTTTATTGTTCGGGACCGGATTCAGGCCGGAACTCTCGTCGAACTGCTGCCCCACCTCCGTGGCCGCACACGGCCGTTTTCTGTGATTTATGCGCCTCATCGTCGCTTGTCTGCGGCATCACGGGCCCTGATCGACATGCTTGTCGCGTCTACCCCCGATTCATCCAAATGAAAGCAGAATGATGGTTGATGGACTCTCAGCGCTCAGCACGGGTTCGGGAAATTCGAACGGCTCACTGATTGCCACGATTGAACGGCACTAGTGAATGCAAGTGGCGTAGCGGCTTCATGCAACGATTCGAAGCACGTTGAAATCAGCCTGAAGCCGGCATGTCTTAAGGCTTTTCGTATTCGGGCGGTTACGCGCGTTTGATTTGCTTGATCAAAAAATCGACCATATCTCGCTGTGCGTTGTCAAGAATATCGCCGGTGCCGACTAGCGCAAGCTCTGACGGTGGCAATGGAGGCAAATCGGTGCAGACTCGATGCTCCGGCAAGATCGCAGACTTCGGTAGCACCGAGATAGCCAGACCTGCGGCGACCGCTGCCTGAATCGCAGTAAGGCTTTGGCTGCCAAACGCTATGCGCCAGGCACGCTGCGCCTTGTCGAGACTGCGGATCGCCCGCTGACGGTAAATACATCCGTGGGGAAAAAGCGCAAGCGCGATCGGCTCATCCGAATCCGGCTTCGGGGGATCAGCATCCCGCCCCCGCACCCAAGCAAGCGACTCTGGCCAAGCCGCGAAGCAGTCGCCTCTGCCGGGTTCCCGCTTGACGAGTGCGAGGTCTATTTCCCTCGCGGCAAGCTTGCCTTGCAAATCCGCGCTCATACCCGCCGACGTTTCAAGCCTCACATCCGGTCGGACCTTCAGAAAACCCGAGAGTATTGTCGACATGCGCCGCGCATCGAAGTCCTCCGGGACCCCGATTCGAACCGGCGAAAGCTTGACGTCGCGCTGGAGCACCTCGCGGGCTTCCTGCGACAACGCCAGCAGCCTCCGCGCGTACTGCGCGAGCAAGACACCGTGTTCGGTGGCAACGACATGATTCCCCGAACGGTCCCTGAGCAGCAGCGGGCGACCTACCGACTCTTCCAGCTTTCGCACCTGCTGGCTAACAGTCGACTGCGTGCGATGAACACGTTCGCCTGCACGAGTGAAGCTGCCTTCATCAACGACGCAAATCAGCGTCTTCAGTAGCTCGAGATCAAACATGGTCAGTCATTTGAAATTTAAATATCAATGATTTTATTATCTAATTTCTAAATATGAGACCTTCTGCCTATGATGCGAATGTCTTCTAGCCAAACAGGAACAATGATGTCACTGAAAGATACGAGTCGGCCACAATGGCTGACATTCGACTGCTACGGCACGCTCATTCAATGGGACGAAGGTTTGCTGGCAGCGGTACGCGAGATTCTTGGAAAACGGCAGGCAACGGAGGTCGACGCATCCAGATTCATCGAGGTTTACGACCGGTATGAACATGAGCTCGAGCAGCAATCGCCCCACCGCACCTTCCGTCAGGTTTCCGGTCAGGGCCTTCGACTTGCGCTGGAGGAATTCGGGCTTGCCGGGAGCGAAAGCGACGCCGCAGTGCTGACTTCGAGGATTGCGGCGATGCCACCGTTTCCCGAGGTCGTCGGCACGCTAGGGAAGTTGAAAGCAATGGGATACCGTCTGTGTATTGTCTCGAATACGGACGACGACATTATTGCAGGCAACGTCGCACAACTTGGCGGCTATATCGACAGGGTCATTACTGCACAACAGGCCGGGGCCTACAAACCAGCACGTCGGCTGTTTGATTACGCGCACGAACAGCTTGATGTATCGAAGGACGACGTTGTTCACATTTGCGCCAGCCCGCATCTGGACCACGCAGCGGCGCGAGACATCGGATTTCGTTGCGTGTGGATTGATCGAGGCACGGGTCGAAAATTGCTGCCGGACTACACTCCAGACGCGACGTTACAGACGCTGCACGAAGTACCGGAACTCTTTGCTACGCTCAACTGGTAGTCCATTGTCCCGTTACCCCGATCACGGCTTGCCCAAGTGCATGCAATATTGCCGGAAGAAGCGACGCGTTCCGATCGGGGTACATCACACACGCTTCTCATCATCGACATACTGATCGCGGTCCGGCACATAAACCCTGATCCCAGAACGACACGTAACGATTTGCATCCGGTGACCCGAAACGTCGACGCTGAATCCCGACGCAAATCAGGATGACTCTCGCTCCAGGACTGCCCCGCTCCACCACCCATCTTGCTCCGCTTCCGACACCGGCAAGAACCCGTTGGTTTCCCAAGATCACTTGTCGGACCGGCCGCTGAAAAACTTGATCGGCATGGTGCCGGTCTACTTGGTAAGGCGACTGAGACTTCTCTCTTTGAGCCGTTGAAGGGCGCTCAGGTCGGATCCTCTTGCTCCCGATGCCAAAGGTCGTGGATGCTTTGCATGCAACGCGCTCCAACTTCCAACGACGGCCTCAAGCTCAGTTCGCTCCAGCACAAACGCATTCTGCCAGCTCATGTGGCTGGATCATCTACATGATTGGTCCGGTACTGGCCTCGACACATCCGATCGCAATCAGTCGGTTCGGTCGATGCGAATGTCCGGACTTTCAGGACACGAAGGCGTGAGAGTCAAGTCATGTGATATCACTCCCTGCATTGCTCGTTTCGACCAGCATCGTCGGCATGCCGCACTTGTTCACGAGGTTACTCACCCAGATACGCAGCCCGCACCTTCGGATCGTCGAGCATCTGCTTCGCGTCGCCTTCCATCGTGACCGTGCCGGAATCCATCACGTAGCCACGGTCCGCCGCCTGCAGCGCGAGGCGCGCGTTCTGCTCGACCAGCAGCACCGTGATGCCCTCCTTCGAGATCTCGCGCACCACTTCGAAGATCTTCTCGAC
>NZ_QTQH01000036.1:0-39130 GCF_003853805.1 Burkholderia sp. Bp8994 | reverse complement strand
CGCGACCAGATGATCATCGCGGCCGTCTGCAGCAGGATCGACACGCCGATCGCGGTGATCAGCGGCGCGAGACGCGGTGCGCGGCGCAGCGGCCGGTACGCGACCCGCTCGATCGTGTAGCCCACGCACGCGCAGACGACGGCGGCGATGCCAAGGCCGATCGTCAGCGTCGCGACGTTGCCGAGTCCGGGAAAGTGGTTCTGCAGCACGGTGATCGCCGACAGGGCGACCATCGCGCCGATCATCAGCACGTCGCCGTGCGCGAAGTTGATGATGCCGAGAATGCCGTACACCATCGTGTAACCCAACGCGATGATGGCGTACACACTGCCGAGCACCAGCCCGTTGAGGATCTGCTGGACGAAAATATCCATTTAAAGCTCCTTGGCCCATGCTGCCGGAGGACGTTGCGCCCCGCGGGTAAGCGAGGAATCGCGCCTTCTCGGCGACACTGCGGGTACTAGTCGATACCGGTAAGGGTGGATCGCCCCGGCGCGCGCCGCCCGGCCTGTACGGCCGGACCTGCCGCCGGAACGGATACAGAAACGACACCGCACTGTTCCGGTGCCATCATGAGTCCCGTCGCTAAATCGTCACGACATCGAGGACGGTGTACTTGGCCTCCTTGAAGTCGTAGGGCAGCGTGCCGCAACGGCCGGTGTCCGGTTGCCCGAACGCCATGCCTTTTTCCGTCCGGGCCGGGGCGAACCCCGTGTCCGGGCAGATCAGGTTCCGCGCCGCGTCGCCCGCGGGCTCGACCACCTTGACGGCGCACATGCCGATGTCGCCAAGGGTTTGCGCTCCGATGCCGGACGCCGTCGCCTGCGGTGCAAGCGGGCCGTCCGCCGCCGCCCGCGCGGCGCCCGAACCGGCATCGCGAAGGTGGCGCCCGACTTTCGTCAGGACTGCGTCGGAATCCGTGAAACGAAGCAGACCGCCCGCCGCGACGCGATGGGTCGCGGCGACACGCTGTTTCGTCGAATCGAAATGAAAGGGAATCAGTGACATCTGCACGTCGCCTGCGTTGCCCCGAAACCCGGGCGCCCGCCGTGCGGCGCGCCCTGCTGCTGCCGCATCATGGCCGGCGGCTCGTTGTCGGGCAATCAGCTTGCCCGTCGCCCGGTCGATGGCAGCGCCGCCGGCGCGTGCTGCCCGCCGTGCCGAATGCATGCCGATCTTCGGGCCCTGCGCGTTGAATTCCTCGATCGCCAAACGTGCCCCGTTGTCCTTGTCACTGTCCGATTGCGCAATGCGGCACACCGACCGCGCCGCACGACCGGGTCCGGCAGCGCGCACGTCGCTGGCCGCCGGTACTGCGGGTGCCGCAGTCTCCCTGCCCGCCTCGTCGTCGCTCTTTTTGCTACAGCCGGCAAGCATTGCAACCGGTGCGGCGACGGACATGGCGTCAGCCAACTTCACATGCATCGAGTAGGTCTCCCGCGCCTTGCCAAAACCCGATTTCAAAGCCATTCCGGCCTGAAAACGGGCGCATTGTAACTCCATTTATAGGCCGCCAATAATCCTGATTCGATGGGGTTTTCCTGCATTGCAACCAATTTTGAGAAGCGGCTACGCGCAGCGATAGCAACCGGGTTGCACCATTGCTGTGAACAATGGTTGCATCTCGTTTTCGCGACGCAAAAAAAAGCGCGCCGGGAGGCGCGCTTCGGGGGTATCGCAGGTGCGATGCGGCAATCAGGCGGCGGGCGGCAGGTTGAGCCCGCGCGGCAGCGGAAACGACACGTTTTCCTCGATGCCGTCGAGGGCGCGGACATTGCGCACGCCGAGCTCGCGCAGCCGCGCGATCACGGCCTGGGCGAGCACTTCCGGCGCCGATGCGCCGGCCGTCACGCCGATGCGGCGCTTGCCCGCGACCCAGGCCGGATCGATCTGGTCGGGTGCGTCGACCATGTACGCGGCCACGCCGCGCTTCTCGGCCACTTCGCGCAGGCGGCTCGAATTCGAGCTGTTCGGGCTGCCGACGACGATCACGACGTCGCACTGCGGCGCCATGAACTTCACCGCATCCTGGCGGTTCTGCGTCGCGTAGCAGATGTCCTGCTTCTTCGGCTCGCGGATCTTCGGATACTTCGCCTTCAGCGCGCCGATAATCTCGGCCGCGTCGTCGACGGACAGCGTCGTCTGCGTGACGAGCGCGATGCGCTCGGGATCGGCGAGTGCGAGCTTCTGCACGTCCTCGACGCTTTCGACGAGATGCATGCCGCGCTCGACCTGCCCCATCGTGCCTTCGACTTCCGGGTGGCCCTTGTGGCCGATCATCACGATGTCGACGCCGTCCTGGCGCATCTTCGCCACTTCGACGTGCACCTTCGTGACGAGCGGGCAGGTTGCGTCGTAAATACGCAACCCGCGCACGTCCGCCTCGTCGCGCACGGCCTTCGACACGCCGTGCGCGCTGAAGATCACGGTGTTGCCGGCCGGCACTTCCTCGAGTTCCTCGACGAAGATCGCGCCTTTCTTCTTCAGATCCTCGACCACGTACTTGTTGTGGACGATCTCGTGACGGACGTAGATCGGCGCACCGTGCATCGCGATCGCGCGCTCGACGATCTCGATTGCGCGATCGACCCCGGCGCAGAAGCCGCGCGGCTGGGCCAGCAGGATTTCGGCATCGGCGGCGACGGTCTGCCCGGACAGCGTATCGGTGGTGCTCATGATTACAGGATTCCGATGATTTTCACTTCGAACGTGAGCGCTTGGCCCGCGAGCGGATGATTGAAGTCGAACAGCGCCGAGGTTTCGCTGACTTCCTTCAGCACCCCTGCATAGCGGCCGCCGTCCGGCGCGTTGAATTCGATCAGCTCGCCCGGCGTGAAATCGTCGCCGACCATCCCGTTCTCGCGCAGCGTCGACAGCGTCACGCGCTGGAGCATGTCGGGATTGCGGGGACCGAACCCCTGCTCGGGCGTTAGCTGAAAAGTCGAATGGTCACCGACCCTGAGCCCGAGCAGAATCTGTTCCAGCGAGGGCGCCAGTTGCCCGGCGCCGAGCAGCAGCGTGGCGGGCTTGTCGGAGAAGGTGTTGACGATATCGGCGCCGTCGGCCAGTGCCAGCCGGTAATGCAGCGTGACATGGGAACCGGGCTTCACTTCGGATAGATCGATGATGCTCATGAATGACTCGTGTTCGTCGGCGCCCGAACTGGCCGAAAGGCCCGGCGCAAAACCAATATTGTAAGTCACCTGAGCGCGCAAGGCTGAAAGTGCGACGACGTCGCGCACACGGCCGCCGCCAATGGAGTTTCGATCATGCCGTCATCCTCTCTCGCCGTCGTGCCGGCCGAATGCCGCGACACCGCCGACCCACCGGCCGCTGCGCCGGGCCGCGTCGTCCCGATCCACCTGCGCAAGCGCCGCCCGGCCGACTGGCGCCCCGAGCGGCCGCGCGAACGGCTGCTGGAGCGCGGGCCCGCCGCGCTGACCGACGACGAGCTGATCGCGCTGCTGCTCGGCACGGGCAAGCCCGGGCATGATGTGTTCGTCACCGCCCGCGCGCTGGTCAGGCAGTTCGGCACGTTGCGCGGCCTGCTCGAGGCGACCTCCGGCGACTTCGAGATGCACCCCGGCATCGGTCCCGCGCGCTCCGCACGGCTCGTCGCGGTCACCGAGATCGCGCGGCGCATGCTGGAGGAGAAGGCGCACGCGCGCCTGCAGATCGATTCGCCCGGCGCCGTCGAGGATTGCCTGCGGCTGAAGATCGGCTCGCGCCCGCACGAAGTATTCATTGCGGTGTACCTCGACGCCCGCAACGGCCTGATCGACATGGAGGAAATCACGCGCGGCTCGCTGACGCGCATGGCCGTCTATCCGCGCGAGGTCGTGCGCCGCGCGCTGCAGCAGAACGCCGCAGCGCTGATCGTCGCGCACAATCATCCGTCGGGCGCGGTCCAGCCGAGCGCGGAGGACCGCCGCCTGACGCGGGTGCTGAAAGACGCGCTCGAACTCGTCGACGTGCGGCTGCTCGATCACGTCGTCGTCGGCACCAGCGATACATTTTCGTTCGCGCGCGCCGGTTGGCTGTAGACTGTGGCCCGGCGACCCGCCCCACGGGCGCCGCAACGACGATGCGAAATTGGGTTTGATTTTTCTGAACTTTTTCTGCTAGAATCGTCGTCTGTCTTTTTTCCAACCAGTTCTAGCCATCGAAGGGCCTTGTCTTTACAGGCTTCGGCGTTCTGAGTGCAGCCATGGATCACGTGGCAGTACGATGGAACCTTCATCGGCGATCGAACCCCGAATTTAGCGTATTAGGAGTGCTCTCATGGCACGCGTATGCCAAGTAACTGGGAAAGCGCCGATGAGCGGCAACAACGTTTCCCACGCCAACAACAAGACGAAGCGCCGCTTCCTGCCGAACCTGCAAAACCGCCGGTTCTGGGTGGAGAGCGAAAACCGCTGGGTGCGCCTGCGCGTCTCGAACGCCGGCCTGCGCCTGATCGACAAGAACGGCATCGATTCCGTGCTCGCTGACCTGCGCGCACGCGGCGAAGCCTAAGCCCAAGGAGCACAATCATGGCAAAAGGCGCACGCGACAAGATCAAGCTTGAGTCGACCGCTGGTACGGGTCACTTCTACACGACCACGAAGAACAAGCGCAACATGCCGGAAAAGATGGCGATCAAGAAGTTCGATCCCGTCGTCCGCAAGCATGTGGAATACAAAGAAACCAAGATCAAGTAATCTCCGGTTTCTGCCAGCCTGACGGCGACCGAAAAGCCCCGCACATGCGGGGCTTTTTGTTTTGCGCGGTTTCGCGCGCACGCTCGGGCCCGACGCGGTATGCTCTCCCCTTTCCGCGGCCAAGGTCGACGGAACGCACAAGATCTAAAGCGTAACGATGGAGATGCAGCATGAAATTCGACGTGGCGATCGTCGGCAGCGGCCTGGCAGGGCTGTCGGTCGCACTCAACCTGGCCAGCACGCGACGTGTCGCGCTGATCGCGAAACGTTCGATGATGGAGGGGGCAAGCGATAACGCGCAAGGCGGCATCGCGGCCGTCCTCGATTCGGCGGACAGCATCGAGAACCACGTCGACGACACGCTGGTCGCCGGCGGCGGGCTGTGCGACGAAGGCGCGACGCGCTACATCGTCGAGCATGGCCGCGAAGCGATCGAATGGCTGATCTCCCAGGGCGTGCCGTTCACGAAGGACGATGCGGCCGAACTTGGTTTCCACCTGACGCGCGAAGGCGGCCACAGCCACCGCCGAATCATCCACGCGGCCGACGCGACCGGCCATGCGGTGCTCGCGACGCTGTCCGACCGCGCACGCCAGCATCCGAACATCACGTTCTTCGAAAACCACCATGCGATCGACCTGATCACGTCGGACCGGCTCGGGCTGCCCGGGCGCCGCTGTCACGGGCTGTATGCGCTCGACGTCGACAACGACCGCACGATCACGATCGAGGCGCCGCACACGGTGCTCGCGACCGGCGGCGCCGGCAAGGTCTACCTGTACACGACGAACCCCGACACCGCGACCGGCGACGGCATCGCGATGGCGTGGCGCGCGGGCTGCCGCGTGTCGAACATGGAATTCATCCAGTTCCACCCGACCTGCCTGTTCCATCCGTATGCGAAGTCGTTCCTGATTTCGGAGGCCGTGCGCGGCGAAGGCGGCCTGCTCAAGCTACCGGACGGCACGCGCTTCATGCCCGCACACGATCCGCGCGCGGAACTCGCGCCGCGCGACATCGTCGCGCGCGCGATCGACTTCGAGATCAAGAAGCGCGGGATCGACTGCGTGTATCTCGACATCAGCCACCAGCCGGAAGCGTTCCTGCGCGAGCACTTCCCGACGATCCATGCGCGCTGCCTCGAATTCGGCATCGACATCGCGAAGCAGCCGATTCCGGTCGTGCCGGCCGCGCACTACACGTGCGGCGGCGTCGTCACCGATCTCGCGGGGCGCACCGATCTCGCGGGCCTGTATGCGGTCGGCGAGACGTCGTACACGGGGCTGCACGGCGCGAACCGGCTCGCGAGCAATTCGCTGCTCGAATGCCTCGTGATCGGCCGCGCGGCGGCCGAGGCGATCGAAGCGGCCGGCTTCGACGCTGCAACGCCGGCCAAGCTGCCCGCATGGGACGAAAGCCGCGTGTCGGATGCGGACGAGGAAGTCGTCGTCGCGCACAACTGGGACGAACTGCGCCGGCTGATGTGGAACTATGTCGGCATCGTGCGCACCGACAAGCGTCTCGAGCGCGCGAAGCACCGCTTGTCGCTGCTGCGCGACGAGATCCACGAGTACTACGCGAACTTCCGCGTGACGCGCGACCTGCTCGAGCTGCGCAATCTCGTCGACGTCGCGACGCTGATCGTGAAGAGCGCGTACTCGCGCCGGGAAAGCCGTGGGCTGCACTACAGCCGCGACTGGCCGCACACGCTGCCGAAGGCGCTGCCGAGCGTGCTCACGCCCCGCTCGCGCCGCTGACCGGTACGCCCTTCCCGGCTGCCGCCGCACAAAAAAAGCCGCTGGCGTCATGCGCGCCAGCGGCTTTTTTCGTCAGACGGTATGTCGCGCGGTCAGTCGACGATCCGCATCGAGTAGTCGGTCGCGCGCACGTCCTTCGTCAGCGCGCCGATCGAGATACGGTCGACGCCCGTCTCCGCGAACGTGCGCACCGTATCGAAATTGACGCCGCCCGACACTTCGAGCACGGCCTTGCCGGACGCGATGCGCACTGCCTCGCGCATCATGTCGAGCGTGAAGTTGTCGAGCAGCACCGACTGCGCGCCATGCGCGAGCGCCGTGTCGAGCTGCGCGAGCGTCTCGACTTCGACTTGCACCGGCACGCCCGATTCGAGCGCGAACGCCGCATCGAGCGCTTCGCCGACACCGCCGGCAGCCGCGATATGGTTTTCCTTGATCAGGATGCCGTCGTACAGCGCCAGACGCTGGTTCTCGCCGCCGCCGACCCGCACCGCGTACTTCTGCGCGAGCCGCAGGCCCGGCAGCGTCTTGCGCGTATCGAGGATCTTCGTGCGCGTGCCTTCGACGCGATCGACGTAACGACGCGTCGCGCTCGCGACGCCCGACAGCAGCTGCAGGAAGTTCAGTCCGTTGCGCTCGGCCGTCAACAGCGCGCGCGCCGGCCCTTCGAGTTCGCAGACGGTCGAATCCGGCGCCATCCGGTCGCCTTCGCGATAGCGCCACTGCACGACGATCGACGGATCGATTCGCGCGATGACGGCCTCGAACCACGGCACGCCGCACAACACGGCTTCCTCGCGCACGATGATGCGCGCACGGCGCCGCTCGCCGGCCGGCACGAGCCGCCCGGTCTGGTCGCCGGTGCCGACGTCTTCGGCGATCGCATCGGCGACGTTGCGCGCGATCGCTTCGTCGAACGCCGCGCCGTATTGTGCGCGGACGGCTTCGAACAGCGGAGAGACTGCGCCGGTCATGCAGCCCCCACGTTCGCGAACAGTTGCTGATCGCGCTGCAGATCGCCGCTCGCTTGCACGCGCTTCTTGTGCGCCGCGGCGAAATCGAGCATCCGGTCGATCGGCAGACGCGCGCGCGCGCCGATCGCCGGATCGACGAAGATCTCGTTGTGACCGCGCTCGAGCACGTCGGCGAGGTTCGCGAGGCCGTTCATCGCCATCCACGGGCAATGCGCGCAGCTCTTGCAGGTCGCGCTGTTGCCGGCCGTGGGCGCGGCGATGAAGGTCTTGCCGGGCGCCGCGAGCTGCATCTTGTGCAGGATGCCGAGGTCGGTCGCGACGATGAAGTGCGTCGCGTCGAGCTTCACGGCGGCATCGATCAGCTGCGTCGTCGAGCCGACGACGTCCGCCTGCGCGACGACGTTTTCCGGCGACTCCGGATGCACGAGCACCTTCGCGTCCGGATATTCGGCACGCAGCAGGTCGAGCTCAATGCCCTTGAATTCGTCGTGGACGAGGCACGAACCCTGCCACAGCAGCATGTCCGCGCCGGTTTTCTTCTGGATGTAGCTGCCGAGATGGCGATCCGGTGCCCAGATGATCTTCTCGCCCCGCGCGTGCAGGTCCGCGACGATTTCGAGGCCGATCGACGACGTGACCATCCAGTCCGCGCGGGCCTTCACGGCGGCGCTGGTGTTCGCGTAGACGACGACGGTGCGGTCGGGATGCGCATCGCAGAACGCGGAGAATTCGTCGACCGGGCAACCAAGATCGAGCGAGCAGGTCGCGTCGAGATCGGGCATCAGTACGCGTTTGCCGGGGCTCAGGATCTTCGCGGTTTCGCCCATGAAGCGTACGCCGGCGACGACGAGCGTCTGCGCGTCGTGGTCGCGGCCGAAACGGGCCATTTCGAGCGAATCGGCGACGCAGCCGCCGGTTTCGTCCGCCAGTTCCTGCAGCTCGGCATCCACGTAGTAGTGAGCGACGAGCACGGCCTTTTCACGTGCGAGCAGCGCCTTGATGCGCGCCTTCAGTGCGGCGCGTTCTTCGGCAGACGGCGCCTCGGGCACTTTGGCCCACGCCTGGCCTACCCCACAGACGGTTCCCGCCGAGACCGGCCGGTCGTACTCGACGGGTTTGATCGTCGATTGCATCTCCATATCTCCTGTCGACCCGAGTTAGCGCTTTAGCGCTTACTCGGGTCCCATGCTTCGCGGTCGACCCGAGTTAGCGCTTTAGCGCTTACTCGGGTCCCATGCTTCGCGGTCGGCCAGAGTTAGCGCTTTAGCGCTTACTCGGCCCCATGCTTCGCGGTCGGCCCGAGTTGGCACTTTAGCGCTTTTGCTCCAGCGCCATCCCTGCGCTCGCTCCGGGGCGCCACGTCAGCGCTGCCCCGAGCCTCATACGAATTCCGGCGCTTCCGGTCGCCCTTCGAAAACCGGCCGCCCAAATGAAAAAACCCCGCCAACGCGGGGTTTGTGACGTCCTGAGATTCTAATCGATTTCGAATCAGGCGTAGCGACGCAGGCGCGTCGCGAATTCCTGCAGCGCCTTGATGCCGCTTTGTTCCGCGCGATGGCACCAATCCTGCAATTGCGCGAGCAGCTGTTCGCGCGAAGCGGTCGAGCGATCCCAGATCGCGGCCAGATCCTGGCGCAGCTGGAAGTACGTGTGCAGCTTCTGGCTGTTCGCGAAGATCTCCGGCAGCAGCTTCTTCTGCGGTTCGTCGAGGCCGTCGGCGTCCTTGTGGAACCACTTGCGCGCGCCGCGCATCAGCTGGTACTTCTCGCTCGAACCGAGTTCCTTCAGGTGCGCGAGCTCCTGGCGATAGGCACGCTTCACGGCCTTGCCGTAGCGCGCCATCACTTCGTAGCGGTTCGACAGCACGGCCTGCAGCGTTTCCTGGTCGAGCACCGTCTTCGGCTTGTTCAGGCGCGGCGTCGGTGCAACCTTCTTCACCTTCGCGAGACCGAATGCCGACATGATGCGGATGTACATCCAGCCGATGTCGAACTCGTACCACTTGTTCGACAGCTTCGCCGACGTCGCGAACGTGTGGTGGTTGTTGTGCAGCTCTTCGCCGCCGATCACGATGCCCCACGGGAACAGGTTCGTGCTCGCATCGGCCGAGTTGAAGTTGCGGTAGCCCCAGAAATGGCCGAAGCCGTTCACGACACCCGCGGCCCAGAACGGAATCCAGACCATCTGCACGGCCCACACGGTCAGGCCGAGCACGCCGAACAGCGCGACGTCGATCACCATCATCAGGCTCACGCCAAGGATCGGGTACTTCGAGTACACGTTGCGCTCGATCCAGTCATTCGGCGTGCCGTGGCTGAACTTGCGCATCGTTTCTTCGTTCTTCGCTTCCGCGCGATACAGCTCGGCGCCTTCGAGGAACACCTTCCAGATGCCGCGCGTCTGCGGGCTGTGCGGATCTTCCTCGGTTTCGCACTTCGCGTGGTGCTTGCGATGGATCGCGGCCCACTGGCCCGTCAGCATGCCGGTCGTCATCCACAGCCAGGCGCGGAAGAAGTGACTCGCGATCGGGTGCAGCTCCAGCGCGCGGTGCGCCTGGCAGCGATGCAGGTAGACCGTCACGCCGATGATCGTGACGTGCGTGACGGCAAGCGCGAACAGCGCGACCTGCCACCACGAAAAGCGCAGGAGCCCGTGGGAAAGAAAATCGAGCAGGGAATTCAACAAGGCAGTTACCTGTGGTGAGAGCGATGCCGGCGCAGGCCGACGTCATAAAAATGAAAGCATACCGCGTGTAGACCGGAATTTTACTTCAACCGTTCCAAGTCTTTGTAAAAAATGAATATTCTCTTGTCTTGACGCAACGCAAACAGTCCATCGGCGGACCGGGAAAGGCGCGCGATCCGGTTCTGGCCGCGGGCCCGCCCGATTCGCGCCGTCGGCCGCATCTACGCGGCCGACGCCCGCCCGTCCACCGATCGGCCATCGGCCACGGGCATGCCCTCGGCGATCACGCCGGTCGCTGCGAACCCCTCCGGCAAACCGACCACGCGCACTTCGCGCTGCGGGAACGGAATCGAGATCCCGTGCTCGCCGAACAGCCGCCAGATGTTGCGGTTCACCGACGAACGCACGCCCGACGTGCCCTTCGCCGCATCCTCGATCCAGAAGCCGAGCTCCAGGTCGATCCCGTCCGCGCCGAAGCCGACCAGATACGGCGTCGGCGCCGGCTCAGCGAGCACGCGCGGCACGCCCTTCGCGGCTTCCGCGAGCACCGCGAGCGCCTGCTCGACGTCGCTGGTATAAGCAATCTGCACGGCGACCTTCGCGTAGCCGCGCGTCAGGTACGACGACTGGTTCTGCACGACGTCGGTGATCAGCTTCTCGTTCGGGATCAGCGTCTCGTTGCCGTCGAGGCCGCGCACGACCGTATAGCGCGTGCGGATCTGCGTGACGACGCCCTGGAGCCCGCCGACGCTGATCGCGTCGCCGAGCCGCAGCGAACGGTCGAGCAGGATGATGAAGCCCGACACGTAGTTGCTGGCGATCTTCTGCAGCCCGAAGCCGAGGCCGACACCGACCGCGCCGCCGAACACGCCGAGCACCGTCACGTCGATGCCGACGAGCGACAGCCCGATCAGGATCGCCGCGAACACGAGCAGCGCGCGGCCGATCCGCGACATCACGACCTTCAGGTTCGCGTCGAGCGTGGTGGCGCGCGCGAGGCGCTCCTCGAGCACCGAGCCGAGCCACATCGCGACCATCAGCGTCACGCACACCCATAGCGCGCCGGAGATCACCGACAGCAGCGTGAGGTGCGCATTCGCGACGCGGAACTGCACGCTGTCGAGCCACGCGATCACGTCGCGTTGGATCCCGAGCACCGTCAGCACCATCGCCGCCCACACGATCACCGACACGATCTTCTCGACGATCGACAGCCACGCATGCGTGTGGCCGTCGCGGGCGAACACGCGCCGCGCGAAGAAGAACAGCACGTAGATCAGCCCGATGCCGAACAGCGGCACGAGCGCGAGCGACAGCAGCGACGTCGACATGAACGGGTCGAACCCGAGCTGCGCGGCCAGCACGAACAACCCGCCGAACAGCGGGAACAGCGCGCGCTTCAGGCTCTGCGCCCCGGCGCCCGGCATCCGGCCGGTGGCGCGCCGGCGCGCGTCGATGCGGCCGTGCACGACGCGCGCGGCCACCCATGCGAAACACAGCGCGCCGACGAGGATCGCCGCCTGCCAGATCATCACCGGCTGGTTGAAGTCGCGGATCACCGACGCGAGCCGGTGCGACAGCAGGCGGTTCTGCAGATTCTCCATCGTCCGTGCGCCCCGCCGTTACTGCGCGGCGCGCCGTTCCAGCACCGCGGCGAAGAAGCCGTCGGTCGCATGGCGGTGCGGCCACAGCGACAGGTAGTCGCCGGTCTCGAGTTCGATGCGCTGGTCGGCCAGCACCTTCTGTGCGGGCACCAGCACGAAGTCCGGATGGTCGGCGAGGAACTGCTCGACGATCGCCTCGTTTTCCGCGTCGAGCACGCTGCAGGTCGCGTACACGAGCCGGCCGCCCTTCTTCACGAGACGCGCGGCGCTCGCGAGGATCGACGCCTGCTTCGGCGTGAGTTCCTCGATCGACGTCCGCGTCTGGCGCCACTTGAGGTCGGGGTTGCGGCGCAGCGTGCCGAGGCCGCTGCACGGCGCATCGACCAGCACGCGGTCGATCTTGCCCGCGAGCCGCTTGAT
Source organism: Burkholderia sp. Bp8994 (assembly GCF_003853805.1). Taxonomy (NCBI): domain Bacteria; kingdom Pseudomonadati; phylum Pseudomonadota; class Betaproteobacteria; order Burkholderiales; family Burkholderiaceae; genus Burkholderia; species Burkholderia sp. Bp8994. The sequence continues at coordinate 26,990 of NZ_QTQH01000036.1, read as the reverse complement.
CTTCGCGTCGTGCTCGCTGTCGATCAGCACCGGGTTCACGTTCGACAGCCCGCTGCGCGCGAGGCGCGGCTTCAGCTTCGTGAGGCGCTTTTCCGACACGTCGAACGCATAAAGGCGCCCGGTCGAGCGCATCATCGCGCCGAGCGCGAGCGTCTTGCCGCCGGCGCCCGCGCAGAAATCGACGACCATCTCGCCGCGGCGCGGCGCGACCAGCGAGCACAGCAGCTGGCTGCCTTCGTCCTGCACCTCGATCTGGCCTTCCTCGAACAGCTTCAGACGCGTGAGCGCCGGCTTGCCGACGACGCGCACGCCTTGCGGCGCGAACGGCGTCTCGCCCGCGTCGATGCCGTTCGCGCGCAGCGCGTCGATCACCTGGTCGCGCGTCGCCTTCTGCGCGTTGGCGCGCAGGTCGAGCGGCGCCGGGTAGTTCAGCGCGGCGGCGAGCTGCGCGAGTTCCTCCGCGTCGAAACGGGCGGACAGCGCCTGGTAGATCCAGTCGGGCAGGTTGGTGCGCACGCGCACCGGCAGGCTCGCCGGATCGATCTTCGACACGTGCTCGAGCCACGCGGCCTCGGTGTCCGACACGAACGGCTTCAGCGCATTGCGGCCGAGCGTCTGCATCAGGCCGAGCAGCGTCAGGCGCCGCGCGGGGCTGCCCGTGCCGCTCTCGGCGAGGTGCGAGAACTCCATCTTGCGGCGCAGCACCGCGAACACCGCCTCGGCGATCACGCCGCGCTCGGCGTGGCCGAGCTTCGGGTGCGCACGGAAGAACCGGCTCGTCGTCGCGTCGGCGGGGCCGGTGAACTTCAGCACCTCGGCCAGCAAGGTCTCGGTCTGGCCAATCAGGAATCCGTGCAGCTTCATACGCCCTCGCTCGTTTCGGTATGCGGTTGATCCGCGAAAATCCAGCGCGCCTCTTCCGGCGCGACCACTGCCCTGCCGTTCTCGAGGCGCAGGCGCCCCTCGACGAACCAGCGGACCGCACGCGGATACAGCACGTGCTCGACCGTCAGCACGCGCTGCGCGAGCGCGGCCGCGTCGTCGCCCGCGCGCACGGGCACCGCGCCCTGCGCGACGATCGCACCGCTGTCGAGTTCGGGAATCACGAAATGCACGCTCGCGCCATGCAGCGCGACGCCGGCATCCAGCGCCTGCTGGTGCGTGTGGATGCCCTTGAAGCTCGGCAGCAGCGACGGGTGGATGTTCAGCAGCCGGCCTTCATATCGTCTGACGAAATCGGGCGTAAGGATGCGCATGAAGCCGGCAAGCACGACGAGATCGGGCGCGAAGCGGTCGATCTCGGCGGCGAGCGCCGCGTCGAAGCTGTCGCGGCCGTCGAACGAACGATGGTCGACCACCGCGGTCGCCACCCCGTGCGACGCGGCAAAAGCCAGGCCGGCCGCGTCGGGCCGGTTGGCGATCACGGCGGCGACCTCGGCCGGCCAGCGTTCCTGCGCGCACGCGCGGACGATGGCCTCCATGTTGCTGCCGCGACCGGAAATCAGGATCACGAGTTTTTTCATCCGCGAATTTTACCATTCGCCCCCGCGTTTCCCCCCTTCTCGGCCGCCGGGCCGCCCGAACGTTTATAATCTTCTGCTTTGCGGCATCCCACCGCCCATTCCCCGACGCTGCATCCGCTATCGTGAAAGTCTTCCGCGGCCTGCCCAACGCCGAGAGCCGCGCGCCGTGCGCGCTGACGATCGGCAACTTCGACGGTGTCCATCGCGGCCACCAGGCCCTGCTCGCGCGCGTGCGCGCGGCAGCGGACGCGCGCGGCCTGCCCGTGTGCGTGATGACCTTCGAGCCGCACCCGCGGGAATTCTTCAACCCGGCCGGCGCGCCGCCGCGCATCGCGATGCTGCGCGACAAGCTGGAAGCGCTGCGCGAGCACGGGGTCGACCGCGTCGTCGTCGAGCACTTCAACCATACGTTCGCAAGCCAGTCGCCGCAGGCGTTCGTCGAGCGCACGCTGGTGAACGGGCTGCACACGCGCTGGATGATGGTCGGCGACGATTTCTGCTACGGCGCGAAGCGCGCGGGCACCTTCGACACGCTGAAGGCGGCCGGCGAGCAGTACGGCTTCGAGGTCGAGCAGATGGGCACGGTCGCCGGCAGCGACGGCACGCGCATCTCCAGCTCGGGTGTGCGCGCCGCGCTCGCGGCGGGCGATCTCGACGCGGCCGCGCAGGCACTCGGCCACGGTTACGCGATCAGCGGCCACGTCGCGCACGGGCTGAAGCTCGGCCGCGACCTCGGCTTCCCGACCCTGAACCTGCCGATCGCGCACAAGCGGCCGGCGCTCGCGGGCATCTTCGTCGTGCAGGTGCACGGCCTGGGCCCCGCCCCGCTGCCGGGCGTCGCGAGCCTCGGGCTGCGCCCGACCGTCGACGATTCCGGCCGCGTGCTGCTCGAAGTCCACCTGCTCGACTGGCACGGCGACGCGTACGGCAAACTCATCCGCGTCGAATTCCTGAAGAAGCTGCGCGACGAGGCGAAGTTCGACGATCTCGAGGCGCTGTCGCGCGCGATCGCGCTGGACGTCGCGAATGCACGTGCGTACTTCGTCGAGCGCGACCGCGCGCCGGGCAGCCGCACGACCGGCTTCTCGACCTCGGCGACCGACCGAATTAGCTGATCCGGCCGGCGGCGCCCCGCGCCGCACCCTCGCGCCGCCGACCCGCGCGCATCCCCGATTCACGACGCACGAGCGTCCCCCGATTTAGATAGCGATCCCATCATGAGCAACAAGAAAGCCGATTCGAAACCGCAGGCCAAGTATCCGGTCAACCTGCTCGACACGCCGTTCCCGATGCGCGGCGACCTGCCCAAGCGCGAGCCGCAGTGGGTCAAGGAATGGGAAGAGCGCGGCATCTACGAGAAGATCCGCGCGGCCAGCCAGGGCCGGCCGAAGTTCATCCTGCACGACGGCCCCCCGTATGCGAACGGCGACATCCACCTCGGTCACGCGGTCAACAAGATCCTGAAGGACATCGTCGTCAAGTCGCGCAACATGGCCGGCTTCGACGCGCCGTACGTGCCGGGCTGGGATTGCCACGGGATGCCGATCGAGATCCAGATCGAGAAGCAGTTCGGCAAGTCGCTGCCGGCGGCCGAAGTGATGAGCAAGGCGCGCGCGTACGCGACCGAGCAGATCGAGAAGCAGAAGGTCGGCTTCAAGCGTCTCGGCGTGCTCGGCGACTGGGCGAACCCGTACAAGACGATGAACTTCGTCAACGAGGCGGAAGAAATCCGCGCGCTCGGCAAGATCATCGAGAAGGGCTACGTGTATCGCGGGCTGAAGCCGGTGAACTGGTGCTTCGACTGCGGCTCGGCACTCGCCGAGGCGGAAGTCGAGTACAAGGATCGCACCGACCCGACGATCGACGTGATGTTCGCGTTCGCGGAACCGGAAAAGACCGCGCAGGCGTTCGGCCTGCCGGCACTGCCGCGCGCCGAGGGCGGCATCGTGATCTGGACCACCACGCCGTGGACGATCCCCGCGAACCAGGCGCTGAACCTCCATCCGGAAATCGTCTACGCGCTGGTCGACACCGAGCGCGGGCTGCTGATCATCGCGGAAGAGCGTGTCGAAGCCTGCATGACCGACTTCAAGCTGACCGGCCGCGTCGTCGCGACCGCGCCGGGCGTGAAGCTCGCCAACCTGCGCTTTCACCACCCGCTCGCATCGGCCCACCCCGGCTACAAGCGCACCGCGCCCGTCTACCTCGGCGACTACGTGACGACCGACACCGGTACCGGCGTCGTGCACTCGTCGCCCGCCTACGGCATCGAGGACTTCCAGTCGTGCAAGGCGCACGGGATGACCGACTCGGACATCATCAACCCGGTGATGGGCGACGGCCGCTACATCGAATCGCTGCCGCTGTTCGGCGGCCTGTCGATCTGGGACGCGAACCCGAAGGTCGTCGACGCGCTGCGCGAGGCCGGCTCGCTGCTGCGCAGCGAGCACTACAAGCACAGCTACATGCACTGCTGGCGTCACAAGACGGCGATCATCTACCGTGCGACGTCGCAGTGGTTCGCCGGCATGGACGTGACGCCGCGCGACGGCGGCAAGACGCTGCGCGAAACCGCGCTCGAAGGGATCGACGCCACCGCGTTCTACCCGTCGTGGGGCAAGCAGCGCCTGTTCAGCATGATCGCGAACCGTCCCGACTGGACGCTGTCGCGCCAGCGCCAATGGGGCGTGCCGATGGCGTTCTTCGTGCACAAGGAAACCGGCGAGCTGCATCCGCGCACGCTCGAACTGCTCGAGGAAGTCGCGAAGCGTGTCGAGCAGTCGGGCATCGAGGCGTGGCAGACGCTCGATCCGCGCGAGCTGATCGGCGACGACGCGAACCTGTACGAAAAGAACCGCGACACGCTCGACGTGTGGTTCGACTCGGGCACGACGCACTGGCACGTGCTGCGCGGCTCGCACAAGGATCAGCTGCAGTTCCCGGCCGACCTGTACCTCGAAGGCTCGGACCAGCACCGCGGCTGGTTCCACTCGTCGCTCTTGACCGCATCGATGATCGACGGCCGCGCGCCGTACAAGGGCCTGCTCACGCACGGCTTCACGGTCGACGGCGAAGGCCGCAAGATGAGCAAGTCGCTCGGCAACGGCATCGACCCGCATGAAGTCGCGAACCGTCTCGGCGCGGAAATCATCCGGCTGTGGATCGCGTCGACCGACTACTCGGGCGAACTCGCGATCTCCGAGGAAATCCTGAAGCGCGTGACCGAAGGCTATCGCCGCATCCGCAACACGCTGCGCTTCCTGCTCGCGAACCTGTCGGACTTCGACTTCGCGCAGCACGCGGTGCCGGTCGACGAATGGCTCGAGATCGACCGCTACGCGGTCGCGTTCTCCGCGCAACTGCAGACGGAACTGCTCGGCCACTACGAGAAGTACGAATTCCACCCGGTCGTCGCGAAGCTGCAGACGTACTGCTCGGAAGACCTCGGCGGCTTCTACCTCGACGTGCTGAAGGACCGCCTGTACACGAGCGCGGCCGATTCGCGCGCACGCCGCTCCGCGCAGACCGCGCTGTACCACCTCACGCACGGGCTGCTGCGCGTGCTCGCGCCGTTCCTGTCGTTCACCGCGGAAGAAGCGTGGAAGGTGTTCCAGCCGGCCAGCGACACCGTGTTCACGGAAACCTACTACGCGTATCCGGAAGTCGCCGGCGCGGCCGCGCTGATCGAGAAGTGGGCGCTGCTGCGCGACGTGCGCGGCAACGTGACGAAGGCGCTCGAGGAAGCCCGCACCGCGAACCGCATCGGCTCGTCGCTGCAGGCCGAAGTGGCCGTGCATGCGAGCGGCGCGCGCTACGACGCGCTGACGAGCCTCGGCGACGACCTGAAGTTCGTGCTGATCACGTCGGCGGCAACGGTCGTGAAGGTCGACGACGAAGCGCAGGAAAGCGTCGACGTGGCCGCGTCCAAATACCAGAAGTGCGAACGCTGCTGGCACTACCGCGAGGACGTCGGCGCGCACGCCGATCATCCGACGCTGTGCGGCCGCTGCTTCTCGAACCTGTTTGAAAACGGCGAAATCCGGAGCGCTGCGTAAATATGGCGAAAACCCTGTCGAAACCGGCCAGCGGCGCGCTCGCGCCCTGGCTCGGCATTTCGCTGATCGTGATCCTGTTCGACCAGCTGTCGAAGATCGCGATCCTGAAAACGTTCGCGTACGGCGCGCAGCATGCGCTGACGTCGTTCTTCAACCTCGTGCTGGTGTACAACCGCGGCGCCGCGTTCGGCTTCCTGTCGACCGCGAGCGGCTGGCAGCGCTGGGCGTTCACCGCGCTCGGCGTCGGCGCGACGCTCGTGATCTGCTTCCTGCTGAAGCGCCACGGCCAGCAGCGGCTGTTCAGCGTGTCGCTCGCGCTGATCCTCGGCGGCGCGCTCGGCAACGTGATCGACCGGTTGATCTACGGCCACGTGATCGACTTTCTCGATTTCCACCTCGGCGACTGGCACTTCCCGGCGTTCAACCTCGCCGATTCCGCGATCACGATCGGCGCGGTGCTGTTGATCTACGACGAACTGCGTCGCGTGCGCGGCTCGCGCTGAGCGCGCATACTCGGTGGCCACGGCCGGCTTCGCGCCGGCCGTTCCGTTTGACCCTTGGAGGCCTGAGTTGGCACACGCAGAACTCGCAGGAAAACACCTCGTTCTCGGCCTGACGGGCGGCATCGCCTGCTACAAGATCGCCGAGCTCACCCGGCTGCTGACGAAGGCAGGCGCGACCGTGCAGGTCGCGATGACCGAAGCCGCCACGCAGTTCATCACGCCCGTCACGATGCAGGCGCTGTCCGGCCGGCCCGTCTACATGAGCCAGTGGGACGCGCGCATCGGCAACAACATGGCGCACATCGACCTGTCGCGCGAAGCCGACGCGATCGTGATCGCGCCCGCGTCGACGGACTTCCTCGCGAAGCTCGCGCACGGGTTCGCGGACGACCTGCTGTCGACGCTGTGCGTCGCGCGCGACTGTCCGCTGCTCGTCGTGCCCGCGATGAACCGCCAGATGTGGCAGAACCCGGCCACGCAACGCAATGCCGCGCAACTGCGCGCCGACGGCGTGTCGGTGCTCGGCCCCGATTCGGGCGCGCAGGCGTGCGGCGAAGTCGGCGACGGCCGCATGCTCGAGCCGGAGGCGATCTATGAGGCGATCGTCTCGCACTTCGCGCCGAAGGTGCTCGCGCACCGCCGCGTGCTGATCACGGCCGGCCCGACGTTCGAGCCGCTCGATCCGGTGCGCGGCCTCACGAACCGCTCGAGCGGCAAGATGGGCTTCGCGCTCGCGCGCGCCGCGCAGCAGGCCGGCGCCGACGTGCATCTCGTCGCGGGGCCGGTCGCGCTCGACACGCCGTGGGGCGTGTACCGCCAGGACGTGCAGACCGCGCAGCAGATGTACGACGCGGTGATGCAGGCGGTAGCCGACGCCGACATCTTCATCGCGGTGGCCGCGGTCGCCGACTGGCGCGTCGATCAGCCGGCCGAGCACAAGATGAAGAAGACGGCCGACCGCAAGATGCCGGCGCTCGCGTTCGTCGAGAATCCGGACATCCTCGCGTCGGTCGCGGCGCTACCCGATCCGCCGTATTGCGTCGGCTTCGCGGCCGAAAGCGGCGACCTCGACGTGCACGGCGACGAGAAGCGCAAGCGCAAGAACGTGCCGCTCCTGGTCGGCAACCTCGGCCCGCTGACGTTCGGCCGCGACGACAACGAAGTCGTGCTGTTCGAGGCAGCCGGCCTCACGCGCCTGCCGCGCGCGCCGAAGGACGAACTCGCGCACGTGCTCGTCGCGGAAATCGCGAAGCGCCTGCCGGACAACCGCCTGATCTGATTACCCGCGCGGCGGCCCGCGCCGCCGCGCCCTTCCCGACCGATTCGACGACCGCATGAAACTCGACCTGAAGATTCTCGACGCGCGCATGCGCGACTACCTGCCCGCCTACGCGACCACCGGCAGCGCGGGCCTCGACCTGCGCGCGTGTCTCGACGCGCCCGTCACGCTGCAGCCGGGCGAAACGACGCTGGTTCCGACGGGCCTCGCGATCCATCTCGAAGACCCCGGCTACGCAGCGCTGATCCTGCCGCGCTCGGGCCTCGGCCACAAGCACGGGATCGTGCTCGGCAACCTCGTCGGCCTAATCGATTCCGACTACCAGGGCCAGCTGATGGTGTCGACGTGGAACCGCGGCCAGACCGAGTTTGTGCTGAACCCGTTCGAGCGGCTCGCGCAACTCGTGATCGTGCCGGTCGTGCAGGCGCAGTTCAACATCGTCGACGACTTCGCGCAAAGCGATCGCGGCGAAGGCGGCTTCGGCAGCACCGGCCGTCACTGAACGGCGCAACGCAAAAAGGGGCCTCGCGGCCCCTTTCCTTTTTCCGATTCGGTGCGACTGCGCTCACCGCTCGGCCGTCTGCGCGATCCGCGCGGGTACGAGTTCGCGGCGCCGCGCCTGCGCGATGCTCGCGTAGATCACCAGCGCGACCAGCACGCCGAGCAGCACCGCCGACGAGCCGACCGTGCCGAGCGCGAGTCCCCCCTTGGCGACCGGTTTCGTCAGCAGGTCGCCGACCGTCGCCCCGAACGGACGCGTGAGCACGAACGCCGCCCAGAACAGCAGCACGCCGGAAATGCGCGTGAAGTAGTGCGCGAGCACGATCGCCGCGAGCAGCCCGCCGATCAGCAGCGCGCCGCCGCCAAAGCCGAGGCCCGAGCTGTCCGCGAGGAAATCGCCGAGCGCGGTGCCGAGCGTGTTCGAGAACAGGATCGCGATCCAGTACAGCAGCTCGACCTTGCGCGTGCGGATCAGGTCGACCGACAGCGATTCGCCGCTCAGGCGCCACACCGTGAAGATCGCCAGCAGGATCGCGACGAGAATCGACGAGCCGGCCGCATAGCCGAGGCCGAGCGTGCGGTCCATGAAGTCTGACATCGTCGTGCCCGCCGTGCTCGTCGCGACGATCACGGCCCAGTAGATCGCCGGGCGATATTGCGTCGTCCTGAGCTGCGCGCCGAGCGTGACGAGAAAGAAACCGAACAGCAGGATCGAGCTCACCGCATAGCCGACGTTCAGCGTCATCGAGAGCAGGTCGCCGCCGGTTTCGCCGAGCGTCGTCGCGCAGATCTTCATGATCCAGAACGCGAGCGTGATTTCGGGAAGTTTGTTCATTCGAACCCCTTTTACAGATGGCGCCGGGCTGGCGTGCGCCGGCCCGGATCGCGGACAGGTTCGAATGTAATCGCCGCCGGCTTAACGGAACCTTAGCGCGGCGGGCGTTGCGATGCCGCGCGGGCCGCAGCCCCGCGGCGGGAACGCACGCGTCAGCGCGCGTGCTGGTGCCGATAGTGCAGCGCGTACGCGAGCGTCAGCAGCACGACGAACACGACGCCGACCACCATCGTCATCCGGAATTCGCGCGTGAACGCGGTCGTCAGCAGGATCGCGCCGACGAGCCCGGCACCGAGCAGGCTGCCGAACGGGTGTCCCCACATCCGGAACGCGAGCGCCGGGCCGCGGTACCGCGCGCGAAAGCGCAGATGCGTGACGAAGATCATCATCCACGTGAACAGCGCGCCGAACATCGCGATCGCCATCATCACGGTAAACGCGGTGTCGGGCGACAGCGCGACCAGCACGGCCGCGACCGCGACGCCGCTGGTCGAGATCCACAGCGCCGCGCGCGGCACGCCGTTGCTGCCGAGCCGGCCGAACACCGCCGGCGCGAGCCGCGCGCGCGACAGGCTGAACATCATCCGCGTCGTCACGTAGAGCTGGCTGTTCATCGCCGACAGCGCCGCGATCAGCAGCACGAAGTTGATCACGCCGGCCGCATACGGCACGTGCGTCGCGGCCATCACCTTCACGAACGGGCTTTCGTCGGTGCCGGCCTGGGTCCAGGGCACGATCGCGAGCATCAGCGACAGCGTCAGCAGGTAGAACAGCACGAGCCGGAACACCGTCGAGCGGAACGCACGCGTGACCGCGTGCTGCGGATCGCGCGCCTCGCCGGCCGCGATCGCGACCGCCTCGATGCTCATGTAGCTGAAGATCGCGACGATCACCGCGACCCAGGTGCCCCACGGCCCTTTCGGCATGAAGCCGCCATGCGCGGTGTAGTTCGCGAAGCCGATGCCGGAAGCCGCCGGCGCCGACCACACGAGATACGCGCCGAGCACGATGAACACGACGATCGCCGCGATCTTCAGCAGCGAGAATGCGTATTCGACCGAGCCGTACAGCGTGACGCTCGCCAGGTTCACCGCGATCAGCAGCGCGGAGAAGCCGATCACCCAATACCAGCCGGGCACGGCCGGAAACCAGTACTTCATGAAGACGGCGATCGCGCTGATCTCGGTGCCGATCGCGAACACTACCGCGAACCAGTATGCATAGCGCACGAGAAAGCCCGCGAGCGGGCCGACGTAGTGCTCGGCATACGCGCCGAACGAACCGGCCGTCGGATGCGCGACCGTCATTTCCGCGAGCGCGCCCATCAGCAGCAGCGCGATCAGCGCGCCGATCGCGTACGAAACCAGCACGCTCGGGCCGGCGAGCCCGATCGCGAACCCGCTGCCGAGGAACAGCCCCGTGCCGATCGCGCCGCCGATCGCGATCATCGCCATCTGCCCGGACGTCAGCGCATGGCGCAAGCCTTGTTCGCGCGCGACGATGTTGTCGAACGATCGTTGTTGTTGTGTCACTGCGTTACCACTCCCCTGCACCGCCATCGCGCCACCGGCGCCAGATAAAACGAAACGGCGCGGAGAACTTCCCGCGCCGTTCGCATGAACCACGAATTATCGCTTACTCGACTTCGACCGCCTCTTCGTTCGGCTTGTGCGGCGGATTCGCCAGCTTGTCGAACGACAACTGCACCTTGTCGTTTTCGTCCACGTCGACCGTCACATGGCCGCCATTGACGAGCTTGCCGAACAGCAGCTCGTCGGCCAGCGCGCGACGGATCGTGTCCTGGATCAGCCGCTGCATCGGCCGCGCCCCCATCAGCGGGTCGAAGCCGTGCTTCGCGAGATGCTTGCGCAACGCGTCGGTGAAGAGCGCGTCGACCTTCTTCTCGTGCAGCTGCTCCTCGAGCTGGATCAGGAACTTGTCGACCACGCGCATGATGATTTCCTCATCGAGCGAGCGGAAGCTGATGATCGCGTCCAGACGGTTGCGGAACTCCGGCGTGAACAGGCGCTTGATGTCGGTCATCTCGTCGCCCGTTTCGCGGCGCGTCGTGAAGCCGATCGTCGCCTTCTGCATCGACTCGGCGCCCGCGTTCGTCGTCATGATGATGATGACGTTGCGGAAATCCGCCTTGCGGCCGTTGTTGTCCGTCAGCGTGCCGTGGTCCATCACCTGCAGCAGCACGTTGAAGATGTCCGGATGCGCCTTCTCGATCTCGTCGAGCAGCAGCACGCAGTGCGGCTTCTTCGTGACGGCTTCGGTCAGCAAGCCGCCCTGGTCGAACCCGACGTAGCCCGGCGGCGCGCCGATCAGCCGGCTCACCGCGTGACGCTCCATGTATTCCGACATGTCGAAGCGGATCAGCTCGATGCCGAGCGTGAACGCGAGCTGGCGCGCCACTTCGGTCTTGCCGACGCCGGTCGGGCCGGAGAACAGGAACGCGCCGATCGGCTTGTCCATCTTGCCGAGGCCCGCGCGCGCCATCTTGATCGACGCGGCGAGCGCGTCGATCGCCGGATCCTGGCCGAACACGACGCTCTTCAGGTCGCGATCGAGCGTCTGCAGCTTGCTGCGATCGTCCTGCGACACGCTCTGCGCCGGCACGCGCGCGATCTTCGAGATGATTTCCTCGATCTCGCTCTTGCCGATCGTCTTCTTCTGCTTCGACTTCGGCAGGATGCGCTGCGCGGCACCCGCTTCGTCGATCACGTCGATCGCCTTGTCCGGCAGGTGACGGTCGGTGATGAAGCGCGCCGACAGTTCGGCCGCGGCCGACAGCGCGCCCGACGAATACTTGACGCCGTGATGCTCCTCGAAGCGCGACTTCAGCCCGCGCAGGATCGCGACCGTCTGCTCGACGGTCGGCTCCGTCACGTCGACCTTCTGGAAGCGCCGCGACAGCGCCGCGTCCTTCTCGAAGATGCCGCGATACTCGGTGAACGTGGTCGCGCCGATGCACTTGAGCGTGCCCGACGACAGCGCCGGCTTCAGCAGGTTCGACGCGTCGAGCGTGCCGCCCGATGCGGCGCCCGCGCCGATCAGCGTGTGGATTTCGTCGATGAACAGGATCGCGTGCGGCCGTTCCTTCAGCTCCTTCAGCACCGTCTTCAGACGCTGCTCGAAGTCGCCGCGATACTTGGTGCCCGCAAGCAGCGCGCCCATGTCGAGCGAATACACCTGCGCGTTCGCGAGGATATCCGGCACTTCGCCGCGCGTGATGCGATAGGCGAGCCCTTCCGCGATCGCGGTCTTGCCGACGCCGGCCTCGCCGACGAGCAGCGGATTGTTCTTGCGACGGCGGCACAGCACCTGCACGACGCGCTCGACCTCGGGCTCGCGGCCGATCAGCGGATCGATGCGGCCGTCCTTCGCCATCTGGTTCAGGTTCTGCGTGAACTGCGCGAGCGGGGTTTCCTTCTGCGCATTCGCGTCTTCGCTTTCCGCGTTCGCGTCGGACGACTTCGCGGCTTCGCCGCCGTTCGTCTTCGCGATGCCGTGCGAAATGAAGTTCACGACGTCCAGGCGCGTGACGCCCTGCTGCTGCAGGTAGTAGACCGCGTGCGAATCCTTCTCGCCGAAGATCGCGACCAGCACGTTCGCGCCGGTCACTTCCTTCTTGCCGTTCGACGTCGACTGGACGTGCATGATCGCGCGCTGGATCACGCGCTGGAAACCGAGCGTCGGCTGGGTATCGACATCGTCGGTGCCCGGGACGGTAGGTGTGTTGTCGTGGATGAAATTGCGCAGGTTCTGACGCAAGTCCTCGATGTTGGCCGCACACGCGCGCAACACCTCGGCTGCCGTCGGATTATCCAGCAGGGCCAGCAGCAGATGCTCGACCGTAATGAACTCATGGCGCGCCTGGCGTGCTTCCATGAACGCCATGTGCAGGCTGACTTCCAATTCCTGGGCAATCATGCTTCCTCCATCACGCACTGCAGCGGATGCCCGGCCTGCCGCGCATGGGTAACGACTTGCTCAACCTTGGTCGACGCGATGTCCCGCGTATAGACCCCACAAACCCCTCGCCCTTCGCGATGGACCTTCAGCATGATCTGCGTGGCCGTCTCGCGATCCTTCTTGAAATACTCCTGTACGACCATCACGACGAACTCCATCGGCGTGAAGTCGTCGTTCAGCAGCACCACCTTGTACATCGAAGGCGGCTTGAGCTTCTGCTGCTTGCGTTCCAGGACGGTGCTGTCCTGCTTGTCCGGGATAATCGCCATACACCCATTCTAAACAACTCGGACAGGCCCGCAATCCTGCCGTTACCCGACCGACCGGCCGGTGCCCTCCCTGGTTCCCGACGACCCGCGATCGTCTTCGCACCATACGAAAGCCGGCTGCGGTGCCGGCTTTCACGCGTGGCGCGGAACACGAACCGTCAGGGGGAAACTGCACCGGACGTCGCATCCGCGTCCAGTATCCCACAAGCCGGGACGACTCGATCGCGTGTCACTCGAGCCTGGTATATGAGCCGATTATGCGTCTTTTCAAGTCCGCGCGCTCGACGGGATGCTGCAAAGCAAAGCCGGAAAAACCCTGAAAATGGGTTCTTTACAACGTCCCTCTAAACGTCTAAAAATTCCCCTTGACACTCAAATAAAGAGCGCCAACAATCAAGCTGGCACTTTTTTCAACTCGCCGGTTGGCGAAATGAAAGAGGCCGAAGGTGAGCTTGTGAGGGGGGAACGGCTGTATTTTCCGGTCGTTTAGCTTTTCGAGCGTGCTCGTGGTAAGTAGCAGCGACTGTGTGACAGGGGAAGTAGGAAATGGCAACTGGTATCGTTAAGTGGTTCAACGACGCGAAGGGCTTCGGTTTCATCACTCCCGACGAGGGCGGTGAAGATCTGTTTGCGCACTTCTCGGCCATCAACATGCAGGGCTTCAAGACCCTGAAGGAAGGCCAGAAGGTGAGCTTCGAGGTCGTTCAAGGGCCGAAGGGCAAGCAAGCGTCGAACATCCAGGCCGCGTAAGGCACCGGATATCAGACGAAGAAACCCGGCATTGCGCCGGGTTTCTTTTTTTTCAGGCCGGCCACTCGTTAATTCGATTGGCCGGCCTTTTCGTTCAATCCCGATAATCGAACACGTATTGTCTTGTTGCACGCGCAGATCGAATGCCGTCATGCGCGTGAAACATATTCGATATCCGTTACACGACCTTCAGCGTGCCCATCATGCCGAGATCCTCGTGTTCGAGAATGTGGCAATGAAACATGCGCTCGCCGGGCATGTCTTGCGTGACGAGTAGCGTCACGGTCTCGCCGCTGCGCACGTTGACGGTATCGCGCCATGCGCGGAACGGTTCGCTCGTGCGCGTGCCGTCCGACGCGCGCTCGATCACCTGGAATTGCGTGCCATGCAAGTGGAACGGGTGATCCATGTCGGTGGCGTTGCGCAGGGTCCAGCGCTCGACGTCGCCGCGGCGGCTGGTCAGCGTCGCGCGATGCGGCGCGTAGGTCGCACCGTTGATCATGAAGCGCATGCCCGCCGGGCGGCCGTGTGCCGGCCCTTTCATCATCGCGTCCATGTCCATCTTTTCGCCGAACTCGATCGTCTTCTGCGCGACCGGCTCGCCGAGCGCGGGCACCCTGCGCAGCGTCGCGGGCAGCGCGCGCGCCGCTGCAGGCGCGAACGCGACATCGGCGAGCGCCAGCGCCGGATCTGGCGGCAGGCTGCCGTGGCCGCCGTCGTGCGACATTGCCATCTTGCGGCGGTCGTATTCGGCCGCCTGCAGCACCGCGCGTGACGCGCGGTCGCCGGCGCGCACCAGCAGTTCCGCACGCTCGCCCGGCGCGAGCAGCAGCGACGTCACGCGGCGCGGCGCGTCGAACAACCCGCCGTCGGTGCCGACCTGCTCGAACGCGCGGCCGTCGTCGAACGCGACGCGCAGGTAGCGCGCGCTGCATGCGTTCCACACGCGCCAGCGCTCGTCGCCCGCGACGTCGATCTGCGGCCGGCGCGCCCCGTTGACCAGCACGAACTGGCCTTCGCGGCCGTTCATCCAGTCCATCATGTCGTTCGGCGGGATCGTGCCGTCGCGCGCGAGCTTCAGGTCGGATACGAACAGGTTGCGCTCGGGCCAGCCGGCGAGCGGGTCGTCGGCGGCGCGCACGATGAAGGGCCCCGCAAGCCCGCGGAATACCTGTTCGGCCGTCATCATGTGCGGATGGGGGTGATACCAGTAGGTGCCGGCGCTGCCCTTCGGCAGCGTGAAGCGGTACACATGCGACGCGCCCGGCGCGACCGGATCGGACGGATTGCCGTCCTGGTCGGGCGGCACCGGCAGCCCGTGCCAGTGGATCGTCGACGGTTGCGGCAGCTTGTTCACGAAGCGGATCTCGACCGTGTCGCCCTCGCGCACGTCGATCAGCGGGCCGACGACGGGCCCTTGCGTGTCCGCGCCGAACTGCCAGAACGTCGTCGGACGCGCACCGTGCAGCATCGCACGCGCGACCGGCTGCGCGACCAGCGTCGCGCGGAACGTGCCAGGTTCGCGGCTTTCGTTTGCCAGGATGCGCAGCGACGCGAGCGGCGTGCCGGCCGGCAGGGCATCGGCCGCGGCGAGCGCGGCCGGCGCCGGCTTCGCGTGCTGCGCGTGGTCCGCCATTCCCGACATGCCCGGCATGTCGTCCATCTGATCCATGCCGGCCATGCCCGCGTGACCGGCATGCTGCGCCCATGCGGCGCGCGCAAACAGCGAAGCGGCCGCGACACCGATGGCGTGCGACAGGAAGGTTCTCCGTATCATCAATCGTTCCTCGTTATTCGTGCTGCATCGCGCGGCCGTCGCGACCTGCGCGCGTGCCGGCACGGGGAAGCGCCCGTGCGACGCGCAATCCGATGCCCGCGTCATCATAACCGCAGCACTCGGTCGAAACGCCGCGACACCGCGCGAGCGTCGATACGCCGCACGACGCTGCCGGCCCGACGATTCGCGCGCCGCGCGGGCCGCGTTTTCGCTCATCGAACGACGCCGCGGGCTCCGCTGCCCTCACGCCGGCCGGGGCGATCGACGCCTTGCGTCACCCGCTTTGGTCACGCCCGATCGAAGGCATTTGCTGCCGCTGCGCATCGCGTCATCGACGCGTCGCGCGCCCTCTTTGCCTGAACCCCTCGATTTTTCACGATGTGGAACAAGTCTCTGCTTTATAAAAATTCGTGGTGCACGGCACAAATTCGCTGTTTCGCGATGCCAAAAATCATTCCGCAATACAAAACACACCAAATATCACATTGTTTTAAAAGGAGAATTTTTGTTTCGAGAAAGCGTTCTACGCGCACCATCGAGCGCGCTCGCGGACGTAGACTTTGTTCCATGCACTGACGCTTCGCCACGACGTTCGATACGGAACCCGGCGCAAGCAGCCAGTCGGGCCACAGCCGGACGCGCCGGCGGGCGGCACACCAGAATCGCTTGTGATCAGAAAGGGAGAACGGAAATGAAGGGATTTCGCTTTGGTTCAGCGCTCGGGTCGTTCTACATCCTGCCGGCAAACGGCGGCTGGGAAGCGACGTTCGGCAACGCCTCGCTCGGCGCGTTCTCGTGCCCGGAAGTGGCAGCCGACCACATCTCCCGCGGCGACTGCGAACAG
Source organism: Burkholderia sp. Bp8994 (assembly GCF_003853805.1). Classification (NCBI taxonomy): domain Bacteria; kingdom Pseudomonadati; phylum Pseudomonadota; class Betaproteobacteria; order Burkholderiales; family Burkholderiaceae; genus Burkholderia; species Burkholderia sp. Bp8994. The sequence goes on along the minus strand of NZ_QTQH01000036.1, from coordinate 10,676 downwards.
CCGTCCGAACTGGATACGGCCACGCTCGAAGTGCCGCACGAAATCGCCGAATGGGAAATCGTTCACGTCTGAATGGCACGCCTGCAACGAAAAACGCCCCGGGTCACCGGGGCGTTTTCATTATCGGCGGGACGGCGAGCCGCCAGGCCCGCCGCATCTGCTGTTGCCGTTGCCAGGACGCGCGCGGTGGCGCGGCCGGCGTCAGGCGACTGCGTCGACGATGCCGTTCAGCGTTGCGCTCGGGCGCATCGCCTGGCTCGTCAGCTCGACGCTCGGACGGTAGTAGCCGCCGATCGCCTGTGCCTTGCCCTGCGCGGCCGACAGTTCTTCCAGGATGCGCGCTTCGCTGTCGGACAGCGACTTCGCGACGCCTTCGAACTGCGCCTTCAGCGCGGCGTCCTCGGTCTGCTCGGCCAGCGCCTGCGCCCAGTACAGGCACAGGTAGAAGTGGCTGCCGCGGTTGTCGAGGCCGCCGACCTTGCGCGCCGGCGACTTGTTCTCGTCCAGGAACTTGCCGGTCGCCTGGTCGAGCGTCTTCGCGAGCACGAGCGCCTTCGGGTTCTGGTAAGCGTTGCCGAGGTGTTCGAGCGACGCGGCCAGCGCGAGGAATTCGCCGAGCGAATCCCAGCGCAGGAAGCCTTCCTCGACGAACTGCTGCACGTGCTTCGGTGCCGAGCCGCCCGCGCCCGTCTCGAACATCCCGCCGCCGGCCATCAGCGGCACGATCGACAGCATCTTCGCGCTGGTGCCGAGTTCCATGATCGGGAACAGGTCGGTCAGGTAGTCGCGCAGCACGTTGCCCGTGACCGAGATCGTGTCCTTGCCCGCGCGGATGCGCTCGAGCGAGAAACGCGTCGCGTCCACCGGCGTCATGATGCGGATGTCGAGGCCGTTCGTATCGTGATCCTTCAGGTAGCGTTCGACCTTCGCGATGATCTGCGCGTCGTGCGCACGTGCCGGATCGAGCCAGAACACGGCCGGCGCGCCGGTCGCGCGGGCGCGGTTGACCGCGAGTTTGACCCAGTCCTGCACCGGTGCGTCCTTGGTCTGGCACATGCGCCAGACGTCGCCCGACTCGACCGCATGCTCGAGCAGCACGTTGCCGGCTTCGTCGGTGACGCGCACGACGCCGTCGGCCGGGATCAGGAACGTCTTGTCGTGCGAACCGTATTCCTCGGCGGCCTGCGCCATCAGGCCGACGTTCGGCACGCTGCCCATCGTGACGGGGTCGAATGCGCCATGCTGCTTGCAGTCCTCGATCACGGCCTGGTAGACGCCCGCGTAGCAGCGGTCCGGAATCACGGCCTTCGCGTCGTACAGTTCACCGTCCGGGCCCCACATGCAGCCCGACTCGCGGATCATCGCCGGCATCGATGCGTCGACGATCACGTCGCTCGGCACGTGCAGGTTCGTGATGCCCTTGTCCGAGTTGACCATCGCGAGGCGCGGACGCACCGCGTACTCGGCCTTGACGTCGGCTTCGATCGCTTCGCGCGTGTCGGCCGGCAGGTCCTTCAGGCGCGCGTACAGGTCGCCGATCCCGTTGTTCGGGTTGAAGCCGGCCTGCGCCAGCACGTCCGCGTGCTTCGCGAGCGCGTCGCGGTAGAACACCGACACGAAGTGACCGAACAGGATCGGGTCCGAGACCTTCATCATGGTCGCCTTCAGGTGCACCGAGAACAGCACGTCCTGCGCCTTCGCGTCGGCGATCTGCGCTTCGATGAAGCTGCGCAGCGCCTTGCGGCTCATCACCGAGGCGTCGATGACTTCACCGGCCTTCACGGCCGTCTTTTCCTTCAGCACCTTCTTCACGCCGTCGGCCGTCGTGAGTTCGATCTTCACGCTGCCGGCATCGGCGATCAGCGCCGACTTCTCGCTGCCGTAGAAGTCGCCTTCGGTCATGTGCGCGACGTGCGCCTTCGACGTGGCCTTCCATGCGCCCATCTTGTGCGGGTGCTTGCGTGCGTAGTTCTTGACCGACAGCGGCGCGCGACGGTCGGAGTTGCCTTCGCGCAGCACCGGGTTCACTGCGCTGCCCTTGATCTTGTCGTAGCGGGCCTTGACGGCCTTCTCTTCGTCGCTCGACGGCTCTTCCGGGTAGGCCGGCAGCTTGTAGCCCTGCGCCTGCAGTTCGGCGATCGCGGCCTTGAGCTGCGGCACCGACGCGCTGATGTTCGGCAGCTTGATGATGTTCGCTTCCGGCTTCAGCGTGAGCTGGCCCAGTTCGGCCAGATCGTCGGAACCCTTCTGCTCCGGCGGCAGGACGTCGGCGAATGCCGCGATGATGCGGCCGGCGAGCGAGATGTCGCGCGTTTCGACGGCGACGCCCGACGAGCGCGTGAAGGCCTTGACGATCGGCAGCAGCGAATAGGTCGCGAGCGCGGGCGCTTCGTCGGTGAGGGTGTAGATGATCTTGGGCGAAGTGGACATGGTCGATGCGTTGCTACGTGAAAATTTGGGACTGAGGAGCGCCGGCGGTAACCGGCGGGGAGCGACCGGGTCGATCGCGAAAGGGGCGTGCCGGCTAGCCGGGCGGTGGTGTTGCGAGGGCCGTCATGTTCTACCTTGCAGGGCACCCGGGCCGCATCGCGGCGCCGCGGCCCGCATGCCGGACCGCCCTGCCAACAAACCTGCCGTTCATGAAACGCCCCGGCGCCGGCAGTAGGCGCCGGGGCGGCCGGCGGTCCGCCGGCCTGCCCCGGAAGGGACTTACATGTTCTCGATCAGCACTTCGCCGAAGCCGGAGCACGACACCTGCGTCGCGCCTTCCATCAGACGCGCGAAGTCATACGTGACGCGCTTCTGCAGGATCGACTTCTCCATCGCGGCGATGATCGTGTCGGCCGCTTCCGTCCAGCCGAGGTGGCGCAGCATCATTTCCGCCGACAGGATCTCGGAACCGGGGTTCACGTAATCCTTGCCCGCGTACTTCGGCGCCGTGCCGTGGGTCGCCTCGAACATCGCGACCGAATCCGACAGGTTCGCGCCCGGCGCGATCCCGATGCCGCCGACCTGCGCGGCCAGTGCGTCGGAGATGTAGTCGCCGTTCAGGTTCAGCGTCGCGATCACGTCGTATTCGGCCGGACGCAGCAGGATCTGCTGCAGGAACGCGTCGGCGATCGAATCCTTGATGACGATCTCGTTGCCCGTCTTCGGGTTCTTCACGCGCATCCACGGGCCGCCGTCGATCAGCTCGCCGCCGAACTCCTTCTGCGCGAGCGCATAGCCGGCGTCACGGAACAGGCCTTCCGTGAACTTCATGATGTTGCCCTTGTGCACCAGCGTGACCGACTTGCGATCGTTGTCGATCGCGTACTGGATCGCCTTGCGCACGAGACGCTCGGTGCCTTCGGTCGACACGGGCTTGACGCCGATCCCCGAGGTTTCCGGGAAGCGGATCTTCTTCACGCCCATCTCTTCCTGCAGGAACTTGATGACCTTCTTCGCCTGCTCGGAGCCCGCGGCCCATTCGATGCCCGCGTAGATGTCTTCCGAGTTCTCGCGGAAGATCACCATGTCGATCTTTTGCGGCTCGCGCACCGGCGACGGCACACCCTTGAAATACTGGACCGGACGCAGGCAGACGTAGAGGTCGAGTTCCTGGCGCAGCGCGACGTTCAGCGAACGGATGCCGCCGCCGACCGGGGTCGTGAGCGGCCCCTTGATCGACACCACGTATTCCTTCAGCACCTGCAGCGTCTCGTCCGGCAGCCACACGTCCGGACCGTACACCTTGGTCGCCTTCTCGCCCGCGAAGATCTCCATCCAGTGGATCTTGCGCTTGCCCTTGTAGGCATGCGCGACCGCCGCGTCGACGACCTTGATCATGACCGGCGTGATATCGAAGCCCGTACCGTCGCCTTCGATGTAGGGAATGATCGGCTGATCGGAAACGTTGAGCGAGAAGTCCTTGTTGACGGTGATCTTGTCACCGCCCTCCGGAACCTTGATGTGCTGATACGGCATGATCGACTCCAGTGACGTGGCTGAGCAGGTGATGCTGGTCGAAACTGCGCGCGCGGCGAGGTGGCCTTGCCACCTTCGTGACGGCAACAGCGAGCCGCTATTCTAGCGCCCCAACCGGGGCCGGCGGCACGAAGCGCGACGCTGCGTATCAAGTCTTCCCTTATGTCTTATATAAGACAGATGACTTGCCGTTCCGTATTATGCATTAAGATTCCGCCATTTGCCATAGACCGCCCGTCCCGCCGCCCCGCGGCACGCCGGGCGGGCGCCCCGCCATGACCCTGATCGCCCTCAACAAGCCGTTCGGCACGATTTGCCAGTTTTCCGCGCACGAGACGCGGCCGTCGCTCGGCGACTGGGTAACCACGCCCGGCGTCTACCCGGCCGGCCGGCTCGACGCGGACAGCGAGGGCCTGCTGCTGCTCACCGACGACGGCGCGCTGCAGGCGCGCATCGCCGAGCCGCGCCACAAGCTCGTCAAGCGCTACTGGGCGCAGGTCGACGGCGCGCCGGGACCGGCCGACCTGAAGGCACTCGCGCGCGGCGTCGATCTCGGCGACTACGTGACGCGCCCGTGCCGCGCCGAATTCATCGAACCGCCCGAGGCGCTGTGGCCGCGCAACCCGCCGATCCGCTATCGCGCCGCGATCCCGACCACGTGGATCGAACTCGCGATCACCGAAGGCAAGAACCGGCAGGTGCGCCGGATGACGGCCGCGATCGGCTTCCCGACCTTGCGTCTCGTGCGTGTCGGCATTGGCGCGCTCGACATATTCGCGCTCGGCATTGCACCGGGCGAAACAATCGCGTTGCCGCCGCGGGCCCCCTGGGACGGTTTCGCACGCACCGAATGATGAATTCGGGACGCGCGAATTTTTCGTCATCTTTTTCGTCAACCGCCGGCGAAGATCGTGCGTTAAACCACGCAGATGCCAACCTTAGCTATCCGGCATTGGCAGCCGAACCGGTATTTCCGTGTTTGCGTCACGAAAGCGACGTTTTCTTCGAATACGATTCGGCGCCCGCAGCGCAAAGAGAAATTTCTCGAAGCGTCTGTCAACCGAAAGGTGGATGGCACCGTTAGACGACATGACTCCTATTGCCGGGTCATTTGGTTAATTAACTAAAGCTGAGGAACACAACATGAACAAACTGATCGCCGCTCTGGTCGCTGGCCTCTTCGCAACGGCAGCATTCGCACAAGCTTCGGCTCCGGAAGCTGCTTCGGCTGCTGCTCCGGCAGCTGCTTCGGCACCGGCAAAGCACGCTGCCAAGAAGCACCACGCAAAGAAGAAGCACCACGCAGCTAAGAAGGCAGCTAGCGAAGCCGAAGCACCGGCAGCTGCTTCGAACTAAGCAAGCTGTTTGTAATAACGCAGTCAAGAACACGCAGTCTTGCCGTTCTTACGGCGTTGAAAGGCAGATCACCGCGAGGCGATCTGCCTTTTTCTTTTTTGTGCCCGCCGGCGCGCTTCGCGTACCATGCGGGTCTCGTTTTCCCGATAGGAGCCCTGCTGTGCGATTCTCCCTGCGCCCGTCGCTCGGCCGCCTTGCGCGCGCCGCCGTGTTTCCCGCCGCGCTCGCCGTCCTCGCACTCGGCATGCAGACCGCCCACGCCCAGATGCCGCCCGGCGCCAAGCAGCCGGGCGAGTTCCCGCGCGTGAAGCTGCGCGCCGGCATGTACGTGATCGACGCGGCCGTCGCCGCGAACGACGCCGATCGCGAACAAGGGCTGATGTACCGGTCGCAGCTCGCGCCGAACGAAGGCATGCTGTTCGTGTTCAACGAGAACGCCGTGCACTGCTTCTGGATGAAGAACACGCTGATCCCGCTGTCGATCGCGTTCGTCCGCGCGGACGGCACGATCACCGACATCGACGAGATGAAGGCCGAGACGACCGACAACCACTGCCCGCGCAACAACGGTGTCTATGCGCTCGAAATGAGCAAGGGCTGGTTCGCGGCGAAAGGCATCAAGCCGGGCATGAAGCTCGACGGGCTGCCCAAGGCCCAGTAATCGCCATCGCCGCGGCACCGCCGCGCATCGACCGCAGCCGGCCGCCCTGCTTGTTGGGCGCCGGCTTTTTTTTCGCCGGCCGGCGGCCGCGGCCGCCTTGATACGGCGCACCTTGCCCGCATCTGCAAAAGCCACGGACAAGCGCTATGCTTTAAATCTCGCTTGTTTCAGCCCGGGCCGGCGCCGCCGTCCCGCTTACGATCCGAACCACCAGGAGGTTCACGTGCCCCGCAAAACCCCCATCGAGCGCTATCGCAATATCGGGATCAGCGCTCACATCGATGCCGGCAAGACCACGACGACCGAGCGCATCCTGTTTTACACCGGCGTGAGCCACAAGATCGGTGAAGTGCACGACGGCGCGGCCACGATGGACTGGATGGAGCAGGAGCAGGAACGCGGCATCACGATCACGTCGGCTGCGACCACGGCCTTCTGGAAAGGCATGGCCGGCAACTACCCCGAACACCGGATCAACATCATCGACACGCCCGGGCACGTCGACTTCACGATCGAGGTCGAGCGCTCGATGCGCGTGCTCGACGGCGCGTGCATGGTCTACGACTCGGTCGGCGGCGTGCAGCCGCAGTCCGAAACCGTATGGCGCCAGGCGAACAAGTACAAGGTGCCGCGCATCGCGTTCGTCAACAAGATGGACCGCATCGGCGCGGACTTCTTCCGCGTGCAGCGCCAGATCGGCGAGCGCCTGAAGGGCGTCGCCGTGCCGATCCAGATTCCGATCGGCGCGGAAGATCATTTCCAGGGCGTCGTCGATCTCGTGAAGATGAAGGCGATCGTCTGGGACGACGAAAGCCAGGGCGTGAAGTTCACGTACGAAGACATCCCCGCGAATCTCGTCGAGCTCGCGCACGAATGGCGCGAGAAGATGGTCGAGGCCGCCGCGGAAGCCAGCGAGGAACTGCTCGAGAAGTACCTGCACGACCATGAATCGCTGACCGAGGACGAGATCAAGGCCGCGCTGCGCCAGCGCACGATCGCCAACGAGATCGTGCCGATGCTGTGCGGCAGCGCGTTCAAGAACAAGGGCGTGCAGGCGATGCTCGACGCGGTGATCGACTACCTGCCGTCGCCGGTCGACGTGCCGGCCATCCTCGGTCACGACTTCCACGATCCGGAGAAGCCGGCCGAACGTCACCCGAGCGACGACGAGCCGTTCTCGTCGCTCGCGTTCAAGATCATGACCGATCCGTTCGTCGGCCAGCTGATCTTCTTCCGCGTGTATTCGGGCGTCGTCGAATCGGGCGACACGGTGCTGAACGCGACGAAGGACAAGAAGGAGCGGCTCGGCCGGATCCTGCAGATGCACGCGAACGAGCGCAAGGAAATCAAGGAAGTACGCGCGGGCGACATCGCGGCGGCAGTGGGCCTGAAGGAAGCGACGACGGGCGACACGCTGTGCGATCCGGCCAAGCCGATCATCCTCGAGAAGATGGAATTCCCGGAGCCGGTGATCTCGCAGGCCGTCGAGCCGAAGACGAAGGCCGACCAGGAGAAGATGGGCCTCGCGCTGAACCGTCTCGCGCAGGAAGATCCGTCGTTCCGCGTGCAGACCGACGAGGAATCCGGCCAGACGATCATTTCGGGGATGGGCGAGCTGCACCTCGAAATCCTGGTCGACCGGATGAAGCGCGAGTTCGGCGTCGAGGCGACGGTCGGCAAGCCGCAGGTCGCGTATCGCGAAACGGTGCGCACGACGGCATCCGATGTCGAGGGCAAGTTCGTCAAGCAGTCGGGCGGGCGCGGCCAGTACGGGCACGCGGTGATCACGCTGGAGCCGAACCCCGGCAAGGGCTACGAGTTCCTCGACGAGATCAAGGGCGGCGTGATTCCGCGCGAATTCATCCCGGCCGTCGACAAGGGCATCACCGAGACGCTGAAGAGCGGCGTGCTCGCGGGCTACCCGGTGGTCGACGTGAAGGTGCACCTGACGTTCGGCTCGTACCACGACGTCGACTCGAACGAAAACGCGTTCCGGATGGCCGGCTCGATGGCGTTCAAGGAAGCGATGCGCAAGGCCAAGCCGGTGCTGCTCGAGCCGATGATGGCCGTCGAGGTCGAGACGCCCGAGGACTTCATGGGCAACGTGATGGGCGACCTGTCGAGCCGGCGCGGCATCGTGCAGGGGATGGAAGACATCGCGGGCGGTGGCGGCAAGCTGGTGCGCGCCGAGGTGCCGCTCGCGGAAATGTTCGGCTATTCGACGTCACTGCGCTCGGCGACGCAAGGCCGTGCGACGTACACGATGGAGTTCAAGCACTACGCGGAAACGCCGGCGAACGTGTCGGAAGCCGTGATCAACGCGAAAGTGAAGTAAGCGCGGCGCACCTGCGCACTGCTGCGCGGCAAGTACGAGCCCGTCCGGTTCCGGACGGGCTTTTTTTCGTCCGTCGAACGCAGCGATGCGACCGGCCGGCGACGTTTTTGATCGGCACGCCAGGCATTTTTTTCGCATGCCACAATGCATCGCGATTCGTCCGACGGAACCCTGCCGATGCCACGCCGCCCTGCCCTGCGCCGCCTGCTGATGCTGTATGCCGGCCTCATCGCCGCGAACGTCGCCGTCTGGCTGTGGGCACTCGCGGTGCTGCGCGACCATCCGCTGCTGCTCGGCACCGCGGCGATCGCGTACGGGCTCGGCCTGCGTCATGCGGTCGACGCCGATCACATCGCCGCGATCGACGTCGCGACGCGCAAGCTGATGCAGGACGGCCGGCGTCCGGTGACGGTCGGCCTGTTCTTCTCGCTCGGCCACTCGACGATCGTGATCGCCGCGACGCTCGGCATCGCGCTGAGCGCGTTCGCGCTGCGCGACCGCTTCGACGCATTCCGCGAGATCGGCGGCACGATCGGCACGGCCGTGTCGGCCACCTTCCTGCTCGTGCTCGCGTGCATCAACCTGGTGATCCTGCGCGACGTGTGGCGGCGCTATCGCGGCGCGCCCGATCACGCGCACGACGCCGCGCATGCACATCCTCCGGCCGGCCTCGTCGGTCGGCTGCTGCGCCCGCTGTTCCGCTTCGTGTCGAAGAGCTGGCACATGTATCCGGCCGGGGTGCTGTTCGGCCTGGGTTTCGATACTGCAACCGAAATCGCGCTGCTCGCGATCGCGGCCGCACAGGCGAGCCACGCGCTGCCTCTCTATACGGTCATGCTGTTTCCCGCGCTGTTCGCGGCCGGCATGACGCTGATCGACTCGACCGACAATGTCCTGATGATGCATGCGTACGGATGGGCGATGGACGACCCGCGGCGCAAGCTGCTCTACAACGCGAGCATCACGCTGCTGTCGGCGGCCGTCGCGCTGGCCATCGGCGGGATCGAGGCCGCCGGCCTGCTCGCCGACAAGCTGTCGTTGACGGGCCCCGTGCGCGATGCGCTCGATGCACTCGGGGAACGCTTCGGCGCGATCGGTTACGGCATCGTCGCACTCTTTCTCGTCGCCTGGATCGCGTCGATCCTCTGCCATCGCTGGCCGCGCGCTGCCGACACGACGGCGCGCCAGACGTAGTCAGACGTTTCAGTTCGGAAACAAAAAGCTCACGACGACGTATCGCACGCTGTCGCGCACTCCGTGCGCGCCTTGCGCCGCGGGCATAGCCGGCCGGTGGCACGAATCTCGCAGTTAGGGATTCGCACGGCGGGCCCGCGTGCCGACTCGTGCTCGCGGCTGGCCTCCGGCGCCGGCCGGACACACGTCGGCCGCCGAAACGACACTGCATCGTTGCTGGTCCCCTGCTCCACACGTTGATGAACGCGCGTGTCGAGGCATCGCGCGCATCGGGAGGCCAATGATGAGCAGAACGAAACAACTGTCCCGCACGACGGGACGGTGCTATCGCATGACCCTGCTGGCCGCAGCCGCGATTGCGTGCTGCTGCTCGTATGCCGTCGCGCAGGACACGACAACCGTCGTTCCTGTGACCGTGCTGCCGGGTGACGGCACTTCCACCACCCCATCCGCCCAGATCGAGCAGAATGCGGCGCCTGACGCCACGTCCAGCGCGGACACCGTGATGATCTTGGCCGAAAACGCTGCGTCATGTGCGGCCAACCCGGCCGCTTGTGCGGTGCGTGTGTATGCCGGCGGCGGCAATGGCGGAAATGGCGGCCTCGGTAGCGGCGGAACGACCGGAAGCGGGAGCGCCAGCACGGGTAGCGGCGGAAACAACGGCAATGGCGCCGTCGGCCCCGCAGGCGTCGGCGGGACAACGGGCGGGACGAACGGCTCGGTTGGCTCGGGGGGCACCGGCCGCGGCGGCAATGCCGCCGGCAGCGGGGGCTCGGGCGGTGGTACTTCGGGAGGCGGTACTTCCGGGGGCGGTACTTCCGGAGGCGGTACTTCCGGAGGCGGCCATGGTGGCGGTGGCGGCTCCGGCGGTGACGGAGGCCATGGCGACGGAGGCCACGGTGACGGAGGTCACGGCGATGGAGGCCACGGTGACGGAGGTCACGGCGATGGAGGCCACGGCGACGGAGGTCACGGCGATGGAGGCCACGGTGACGGAGGTCACGGCGATGGAGGCCACGGCGACGGAGGCCACGGCGACGGAGGTCACGGCGGTGGCGGCTCCGGTGGTGGCGGAGGCCACGGCGACGGAGGTCACGGCGGTGGCGGCTCCGGCGGTGGCGGAGGCCACGGCGACGGGGGTCACGGTGGTGGCGGCTCCGGCGG
>NZ_QTQH01000035.1:0-43225 GCF_003853805.1 Burkholderia sp. Bp8994 | reverse complement strand
GAAAAGTTTGAGCGGACCAAGCCGCACGTCAACGTTGGTACGATTGGTCACGTTGACCACGGCAAGACGACGCTGACGGCAGCGATCACGACGGTGCTGACGAAGAAGTTCGGCGGCGAAGCGAAGGCTTACGACCAGATCGACGCGGCACCGGAAGAAAAGGCGCGCGGTATCACGATCAACACGGCACACGTCGAGTACGAAACGGCTAACCGCCACTACGCACACGTCGACTGCCCGGGCCACGCTGACTATGTGAAGAACATGATCACGGGCGCGGCACAGATGGACGGCGCGATCCTGGTTTGCTCGGCAGCAGACGGCCCGATGCCGCAGACGCGTGAGCACATCCTGCTGGCACGTCAGGTTGGCGTTCCGTACATCATCGTGTTCCTGAACAAGTGCGACATGGTGGACGACGCTGAACTGCTCGAGCTGGTCGAGATGGAAGTTCGCGAACTCCTGTCGAAGTACGACTTCCCGGGCGACGACACGCCGATCGTGAAGGGTTCGGCCAAGCTGGCGCTGGAAGGCGACACGGGCGAGCTGGGCGAAGTGGCGATCATGAGCCTGGCCGACGCGCTGGACACGTACATCCCGACGCCGGAGCGTGCAGTTGACGGCGCGTTCCTGATGCCGGTGGAAGACGTGTTCTCGATCTCGGGCCGTGGTACGGTGGTGACGGGTCGTGTCGAGCGCGGCATCGTGAAGGTCGGCGAAGAAATCGAAATCGTCGGTATCAAGCCGACGGTGAAGACGACCTGCACGGGCGTTGAAATGTTCCGCAAGCTGCTGGACCAAGGTCAGGCAGGCGACAACGTCGGTATCCTGCTGCGCGGCACGAAGCGTGAAGACGTGGAGCGTGGCCAGGTTCTGGCGAAGCCGGGTTCGATCACGCCGCACACGCACTTCACGGCTGAAGTGTACGTGCTGAGCAAGGACGAAGGCGGCCGCCACACGCCGTTCTTCAACAACTACCGTCCGCAGTTCTACTTCCGTACGACGGACGTGACGGGCTCGATCGAGCTGCCGAAGGACAAGGAAATGGTGATGCCGGGCGACAACGTGTCGATCACGGTGAAGCTGATCGCTCCGATCGCGATGGAAGAAGGTCTGCGCTTCGCAATCCGCGAAGGCGGCCGTACCGTCGGCGCCGGCGTCGTCGCCAAGATCATCGAGTAAGCCAGTTATTCGTTGATCGACAGTTTTGGGGCTGGCAACAGCCAGCCCCAGCATGGTTTAGGGGTATAGCTCAACTGGCAGAGCGTCGGTCTCCAAAACCGAAGGTTGGGGGTTCGATTCCCTCTGCCCCTGCCAAAAATCGCCACGTGTCCCACGTGGCATTTGTTTTAAGGTGTTATGGCGAATCCATCCGTCGAAACTGTAAATACCTCCGGCGATAAGCTGATGCTGGCCCTGGGCGTATTGCTGGTCTTGGCCGGATTCGTGGGCTTCTTCTGGCTGGCCAACCAGCAGTGGTATGTCCGCGGTGCCGCATTGGCGGTAGGTATCATCGCCGGCGTGGCCGTCGGCCTGATGTCCGCACCTGGCAAGAGCCTCATCGCGTTTGCCAAGGATTCGTACAAGGAAGTCCGCAAGGTCGTTTGGCCCACCCGCAAGGAAGCAACGCAAACCACACTCGTCGTGTTCGGTTTCGTGCTCGTGATGGCGATTTTCCTCTGGTTGAGTGACAAATCGATCGAATGGGTGATTTTCTCGGCGATTCTGGGTTGGAAATGATATGAGCGATACTCCGGCATCCCCGAGCGGAAAGCGTTGGTACGTCGTGCACGCCTACTCCGGTATGGAGAAGAGCGTGCAGCGTGCGCTTCAAGAGCGCATCGAACGTGCTGGCATGCAGGATAAATTCGGTCAGATCCTGGTTCCGACCGAAGAAGTGGTCGAAGTCAAAGGTGGCCACAAGGCAGTAACCGAGCGTCGTTTCTTCCCCGGCTACGTGCTGGTGGAAATGGAAATGACGGACGAAACGTGGCACCTCGTGAAGAACACGGCGAAGGTCACGGGTTTCGTCGGCGGTGCGCGTAACCGCCCGACTCCGATTTCCCCGAAGGAAGTCGAAAAGATCATGTCGCAGATGCAGGAAGGCGTCGAGAAGCCGCGCCCGAAGACCCTGTTCGAAGTTGGCGAGATGGTGCGTGTCAAGGAAGGCCCGTTCACGGACTTCAACGGCACGGTCGAAGAAGTCAACTACGAAAAATCGCGCGTGCGTGTGTCGGTCACGATCTTTGGCCGATCCACTCCAGTCGAACTCGAGTTCGGCCAGGTCGAAAAAGTTTGATCCCGATTCGGTGGGCAGCCTCGGCTGCCCACCTTCGCGCTTACGGTCCGCGTTATGGCCGTTGAGGAGCGTCAGTAGCCAGCGGCGAACGCGCGTTATCACTCACCGAACGCCGTCTGGCGTTCTAACGAGGTTTACAAATGGCAAAGAAGATTGTCGGCTTTATCAAGCTGCAGATTCCTGCAGGTAAAGCCAACCCGTCGCCGCCGGTCGGTCCGGCACTGGGCCAGCGCGGCCTGAACATCATGGAGTTCTGCAAGGCGTTCAACGCGCAGACTCAAGGCATGGAGCCGGGTCTGCCGGTGCCGGTGGTCATCACGGCATACGCTGACAAGAGCTTCACGTTCGTGATGAAGACGCCGCCGGCAACCGTCCTGATCAAGAAGGCAGCGAAGGTGGACAAGGGCTCGAGCAAGCCGCACACCGACAAGGTCGGTTCGATCACGCGCGCTCAAGCCGAAGAAATCGCGAAGACCAAGATGCCGGACCTTACGGCAGCTGATCTGGACGCAGCCGTTCGCACCATCGCTGGTAGCGCACGCTCGATGGGCATCACTGTGGAGGGCGTGTAAATGGCTAAGATCTCCAAGCGCCGTCAGGCATTTGCCGCCAAGGTCGACCGTCAGAAGCTGTACGCGATCGAAGATGCACTGGCACTCGTGAAGGAATGCGCGAGCGCGAAGTTCAACGAATCGATCGACGTCGCAGTCCAGCTCGGCATCGATGCGAAGAAGTCGGACCAGGTCGTTCGTGGTTCGGTCGTTCTGCCGGCAGGTACGGGCAAGTCGGTTCGCGTTGCCGTGTTCGCGCAAGGCGAGAAGGCCGAGCAGGCTCGTGCAGCAGGCGCGGAAATCGTCGGTATGGAAGACCTGGCAGAGCAGATCAAGGCTGGCCAGATGGACTTCGACATCGTGATCGCTTCGCCGGACACGATGCGTATCGTCGGTACGCTCGGTCAGATCCTCGGCCCGCGCGGCCTGATGCCGAACCCGAAGGTTGGTACGGTCACGCCGGACGTCGCAACCGCCGTCAAGAACGCGAAGGCTGGTCAGGTGCAATTCCGTGTCGACAAGGCCGGTATCATCCACGCGACCATCGGCCGTGCATCGTTCGAATCGACTGCACTGCGTTCGAACCTGTCGGCGCTGATCGAAGCGCTGCAGAAGGCCAAGCCGGCAACGAGCAAGGGCGTCTACCTGCGCAAGATCGCACTGTCGAGCACGATGGGCGTCGGCGTGCGTGTCGACCAGGCTACGCTGGCAGCGTAAGAAAGTATTCGGGCCGCTTCGTTCGCGAAGCGGCCTACATGGGCTTTGGGCGGTTGTTCGTGCAGTTGGGCGGGCAACCGGTTATCAAAGACCGTTGGTGGGACGCAGCAGGCAGGCGATCCCTTAATTCAAGCCAACGCAGATGGCGAACCCGAAAAAGTTTTGCAGTGGTGAAGCCGCAGGTCGTGAAGCGATTCACGGCGTGAGGTGGAAATACTCCTAACGAGGTCGGACGCCGTTGTTGAACGAGGTACGTGAGGTTTCGGCCATGCCGGCCGCGCCGAACGTATCGTTTCTGGAGGCTAACCGTGCCGCTTAATAGAGAAGACAAGCAAGCCGTCGTCGCTGAGGTTTCCGCGCAAGTCGCGAAGGCCCAGACCGTTGTGCTGGCTGAGTATCGTGGAATTGCGGTTGGCGATCTGACCAAGCTGCGCGCGAAAGCGCGTGAGCAACAGGTTTACCTGCGCGTGTTGAAGAACACGCTGGCGCGTCGCGCTGTTGAAGGTACCCCTTTTGCTCCGCTGGCAGAGCAGATGACTGGTCCGCTGATCTACGGCATCTCGGAAGATGCAATTGCCGCTGCTAAGGTCGTCAACGACTTCAGCAAGAGCAATGACAAGTTGGTCATCAAGGCTGGTTCGTTCGATGGCAAGGTGATGGACAAGGCTGGCGTGCAAGCGCTGGCAAGCATCCCGAGCCGTGAAGAACTGCTCTCGAAGCTGCTGTTCGTTATGCAATCGCCTGTTTCGGGCTTCGCGCGTGCTCTGGCCGCGCTCGCCGAGAAGAAGCAAGCGGAAGCTGCGTAAGCGAACGTGCATCAGCGTTACTGATCGCTGGCTGTATCCGAATTCAATTTAGGAGTATTTCAAATGGCAATCGCAAAAGAAGACATCCTGGCAGCAGTCGAAGGGATGACCGTTCTGGAACTGAACGAACTGGTCAAGGCGTTCGAAGAGAAGTTTGGCGTGTCGGCAGCTGCAGTGGCAGTCGCTGGCCCGGCAGGCGGCGGCGCTGCTGCTGCTGCAGAAGAAAAGACCGAATTCACGGTCGTTCTGGCTGAAGCAGGCAGCAACAAGGTTGCAGTCATCAAGGCAGTTCGCGAACTGACGGGCCTGGGCCTGAAGGAAGCGAAGGACGTCGTTGACGGCGCACCGAAGGCTGTCAAGGAAGGCGTCGACAAGGCTGCTGCTGAAGAAGCCAAGAAGAAGCTGGAAGAAGCTGGCGCGAAGGTCGAAGTCAAGTAAGTTTCGACGCGCTGTGCGAAGGCTGGCGGTATTTTCACCGCCGGCCTTTTTGTGCTTTGTGGGGACGTTATTCTGGCACTCATTCGGGAGCCCGAATAATCGGCCCCAGAAGCCAAAGAAAACCGCCGAATCGTTGTCAATGCATCGATTGGCGTTTCTCTTTGTCTTCTGAAGCGACTGCAGAAGGCAAGTTTGGTCGGGTAGCGGGCAACACAGGCATCCGCTGCCGTCAGCCAGCGGTTGGTAGCGGCCAACCACCAAGCTTCTCGGCTCGTTCAAGCCATCGGGCGGCCATCGGGTCTCAGTCGGTGAACACTCGGGTTTGAAACGTCCAGGTATCCCGCCTCGACAGCACCCGCCGTGATTCGGAGATCGTATGCAATATTCCTTCACCGAGAAGAAGCGCATTCGCAAGAGTTTCGCGAAGCGCCCCATCGTTCACCAAGTTCCGTTCTTGCTGGCCACCCAGCTTGAATCATTCAGCACGTTTCTGCAAGCCGATGTGCCTGGCGCGCAACGCAAGCCTGAAGGTTTGCAGGCCGCCTTCACATCGGTATTTCCCATTGTTTCGCACAACGGCTTCGCGCGCCTCGAGTTCGTGAGCTATGCGTTGTCCGCGCCGGCATTCAACATCAAGGAATGCCAGCAGCGTGGCCTGACGTACTGCTCCGCGCTGCGCGCGAAGGTCCGCCTCGTCATCCTCGACAAGGAATCGCCGAACAAGCCGGTCGTCAAGGAAGTGAAGGAGCAGGAAGTGTACATGGGCGAAATTCCGCTCATGACGCCGACGGGCTCGTTCGTCATCAACGGCACCGAGCGTGTCATC
The DNA here is from genome assembly GCF_003853805.1 of Burkholderia sp. Bp8994. Classification (NCBI taxonomy): domain Bacteria; kingdom Pseudomonadati; phylum Pseudomonadota; class Betaproteobacteria; order Burkholderiales; family Burkholderiaceae; genus Burkholderia; species Burkholderia sp. Bp8994. The sequence goes on along the minus strand of NZ_QTQH01000035.1, from coordinate 37,588 downwards.
GTCTCGCAGCTGCACCGTTCGCCGGGCGTGTTCTTCGAACACGACAAGGGCAAGACGCACAGCTCGGGCAAGCTGCTGTTCTCGGCACGGATCATTCCGTACCGCGGCTCGTGGCTCGACTTCGAATTCGATCCGAAGGACATCCTGTACTTCCGCGTCGACCGTCGCCGCAAGATGCCGGTCACGATCCTGCTGAAGGCCATCGGCCTGACGCCTGAACAGATCCTCGCGAACTTCTTCGTGTTCGACAACTTCACGCTGATGGGCGAAGGCGCGCAACTCGAGTTCGTGCCCGAGCGCCTGCGTGGTGAAGTCGCGCGCTTCGACATCACGGATCGTGATGGCAAGGTCATCGTCCAGAAGGACAAGCGGATCAACGCGAAGCACATTCGCGATCTCGAAGCCGCGAAGACCAAGTTCATCTCGGTGCCGGAAGACTATCTGCTCGGCCGCGTGCTGGCGAAGAACGTCGTCGACGGCGACACCGGCGAAGTGATCGCGAGCGCGAACGACGAAGTCACGGAAAGCGTGCTCGAGAAGCTGCGCGAAGCGGACATCAAGGACATCCAGACGCTCTACACGAACGATCTGGACCAGGGTCCGTACATCTCGTCGACGCTGCGTGTCGACGAAACGACCGACAAGACGGCCGCGCGCATCGCGATCTACCGCATGATGCGTCCGGGCGAGCCGCCGACCGAAGAAGCGGTCGAGGCGCTGTTCAACCGTCTGTTCTACAGCGAAGAAGCGTACGACCTGTCGAAGGTCGGCCGCATGAAGTTCAACCGCCGCGTCGGCCGTGACGAGATCGTCGGCCCGATGACGCTGCAGGACGACGACATCCTCGCGACGATCAAGATTCTCGTCGAGCTGCGCAACGGCAAGGGCGAAGTGGACGACATCGACCACCTCGGCAACCGTCGCGTGCGTTGCGTCGGCGAACTGGCGGAAAACCAGTTCCGCGCGGGTCTCGTGCGTGTCGAGCGCGCGGTCAAGGAACGCCTCGGCCAGGCCGAAAGCGAAAACCTGATGCCGCACGACCTGATCAACTCGAAGCCGATTTCGTCGGCGATCCGCGAGTTCTTCGGTTCGTCGCAGCTGTCGCAGTTCATGGACCAGACCAACCCGCTGTCGGAAATCACGCACAAGCGCCGTGTTTCCGCACTGGGCCCGGGCGGTCTGACGCGCGAACGCGCAGGCTTCGAAGTGCGTGACGTGCACCCGACCCACTATGGCCGCGTGTGCCCGATCGAAACGCCGGAAGGTCCGAACATCGGTCTGATCAACTCGCTCGCACTGTACGCGCACCTGAACGAGTACGGCTTCCTCGAGACGCCGTACCGCAAGGTCGTGGACAGCAAGGTGACCGACCAGATCGACTACCTGTCGGCGATCGAGGAAGGCCGCTACATGATCGCGCAGGCGAACGCCGCGATCGACGAAAACGGCACGCTGATCGACGAACTCGTGTCGTCGCGTGAAGCCGGCGAAACGATGATGGTCACGCCGGACCGTATCCAGTACATGGACGTCGCGCCGTCGCAGATCGTGTCGGTTGCAGCTTCGCTGATCCCGTTCCTCGAGCACGACGATGCGAACCGTGCACTGATGGGTTCGAACATGCAGCGTCAGGCCGTGCCGTGTCTGCGTCCGGAAAAGCCGGTCGTCGGTACGGGCATCGAGCGCACCTGCGCGGTCGACTCGGGCACGACGGTCCAGGCGTTCCGCGGCGGCGTGGTCGACTACGTCGACGCAGGCCGTATCGTGATTCGCGTGAACGACGACGAAGCGGTCGCGGGTGAAGTCGGTGTCGACATCTACAACCTGATCAAGTACACGCGTTCGAACCAGAACACGAACATCAACCAGCGTCCGATCGTGAAGATGGGCGACAAGGTCTCGCGCGGCGACGTGCTGGCCGACGGCGCCTCGACGGACCTGGGCGAGCTCGCGCTCGGCCAGAACATGCTGATCGCGTTCATGCCGTGGAACGGCTACAACTTCGAAGACTCGATCCTGATCTCGGAGAAGGTCGTTGCGGACGATCGCTACACGTCGATCCACATCGAAGAGCTGAACGTCGTTGCACGCGACACGAAGCTCGGGCCGGAAGAAATCACGCGCGACATCTCGAACCTGGCGGAAGTCCAGCTCGGCCGTCTCGACGAATCGGGCATCGTGTACATCGGTGCTGAAGTCGAAGCCGGCGACGTGCTGGTCGGCAAGGTCACGCCGAAGGGCGAGACCCAGCTGACGCCGGAAGAGAAGCTGCTGCGCGCGATCTTCGGCGAGAAGGCTTCGGACGTGAAGGACACGTCGCTGCGCGTGCCGTCGGGCATGAGCGGCACCGTGATCGACGTCCAGGTGTTCACGCGTGAAGGCATCCAGCGCGACAAGCGCGCCCAACAGATCATCGACGACGAACTGAAGCGCTACCGTCTCGACCTGAACGACCAGCTGCGCATCGTGGAAGGCGACGCGTTCCAGCGTCTCGCACGCATGCTGGTGGGCAAGGTCGCGAACGGCGGTCCGAAGAAGCTCGCGAAGGGCACGAAGATCGACCAGGCTTACCTGGAAGACCTCGACCACTACCACTGGTTCGACATCCGCCTCGCGGACGACGAAGCAGCGGCATCGCTCGAAGCGATCAAGAACTCGATCGAAGAGAAGCGTCACCAGTTCGACCTCGCGTTCGAAGAGAAGCGCAAGAAGCTCACGCAAGGCGACGAACTGCCGCCGGGCGTGCTGAAGATGGTCAAGGTGTACCTCGCGGTCAAGCGTCGCCTGCAGCCTGGCGACAAGATGGCGGGCCGTCACGGTAACAAGGGTGTCGTGTCGAAGATCGTCCCGATCGAAGACATGCCGTACATGGCCGACGGCCGTCCGGCAGACGTCGTGCTGAACCCGCTGGGCGTTCCGTCGCGGATGAACGTGGGTCAGGTTCTGGAAGTGCACCTCGGCTGGGCCGCGAAGGGCCTCGGCTGGCGTATCGGCGAAATGCTGCAGCGTCAGGCGAAGATCGAGGAACTGCGCGTGTTCCTGACGAAGATCTACAACGAGTCGGGCCGCCAGGAAGACCTGGAAAGCTTCACCGACGACGAGATCCTCGAACTCGCGAAGAACCTGCGCGAAGGCGTGCCGTTTGCAACGCCGGTGTTCGACGGTGCGACCGAGGAAGAAATGGGCAAGATGCTCGACCTCGCGTTCCCGGACGACATCGCGGAACAGCTCGGCATGAACCCGTCGAAGAACCAGGTCCGCCTGTACGACGGCCGCACGGGTGAAATGTTCGAACGTCGCGTGACGCTCGGCTACATGCACTACCTGAAGCTGCACCACTTGGTCGACGACAAGATGCACGCACGTTCGACCGGCCCGTACTCGCTCGTCACGCAGCAGCCGCTGGGTGGTAAGGCGCAGTTCGGTGGCCAGCGTTTCGGTGAAATGGAAGTGTGGGCACTCGAAGCGTACGGCGCGTCCTACGTGCTGCAGGAAATGCTGACGGTGAAGTCGGACGACGTGACCGGCCGGACGAAGGTTTACGAGAACCTCGTCAAGGGCGATCACGTGATCGATGCAGGCATGCCGGAATCCTTCAACGTGCTCGTGAAGGAAATCCGCTCGCTCGGTATCGACATCGATCTCGACCGCAATTAATCGGACTACGGAGAGAAGGCAATGAAAGCTCTGCTCGATCTATTCAAGCAAGTCCAACAGGAAGAAGTTTTCGACGCGATCAAGATCGGTCTGGCCTCGCCGGACAAGATCCGTTCGTGGTCGTTCGGCGAAGTGAAGAAGCCGGAGACCATCAACTACCGTACGTTCAAGCCGGAACGCGATGGTCTGTTCTGCGCGAAGATCTTCGGGCCGATCAAGGACTACGAGTGCCTGTGCGGCAAGTACAAGCGCCTGAAGCACCGCGGCGTGATCTGCGAGAAGTGCGGCGTCGAAGTGACGCTGGCGAAGGTGCGTCGCGAACGGATGGGCCACATCGAGCTGGCCTCGCCGGTCGCGCACATCTGGTTCCTGAAGTCGCTGCCGTCGCGTCTGGGCATGGTGCTCGACATGACGCTGCGCGACATCGAACGCGTGCTGTACTTCGAAGCATACGTGGTGATCGAACCGGGCATGACGCCGCTGAAGGCGCGGCAGATCATGACCGAAGAGGATTACTACAACAAGGTCGAGGAATACGGCGACGAATTCCGTGCCGAGATGGGCGCGGAAGGCGTGCGTGAACTGCTGCGTGCGATCAACATCGACGAGCAGGTCGAGACGCTGCGCACCGAGCTGAAGAACACCGGCTCGGAAGCGAAGATCAAGAAGTACGCGAAGCGCCTGAAGGTCCTCGAGGCATTCCAGCGCTCGGGCATCAAGCCCGAGTGGATGATCCTCGAAGTGCTGCCGGTGCTGCCGCCGGAACTGCGTCCGCTCGTGCCGCTGGACGGCGGCCGTTTCGCGACGTCGGACCTGAACGACCTGTATCGCCGCGTGATCAACCGTAACAACCGGTTGAAGCGTCTGCTCGAGCTGAAGGCACCTGAAATCATCGTCCGCAACGAAAAGCGGATGCTGCAGGAAGCCGTCGACTCGCTGCTCGACAACGGTCGTCGCGGCAAGGCGATGACGGGCGCGAACAAGCGTCCGCTGAAGTCGCTCGCCGACATGATCAAGGGCAAGGGCGGTCGTTTCCGTCAGAACCTGCTGGGCAAGCGCGTCGACTACTCGGGCCGTTCGGTCATCGTAGTCGGCCCGACGCTGAAGCTGCACCAGTGCGGTCTGCCGAAGCTGATGGCGCTCGAGCTGTTCAAGCCGTTCATCTTCAACAAGCTGGAAGTGATGGGCGTCGCGACGACCATCAAGGCTGCGAAGAAGGAAGTCGAGAACCAGACGCCGGTGGTGTGGGACATCCTCGAAGAGGTGATCCGCGAGCACCCGGTGATGCTGAACCGTGCGCCGACGCTGCACCGTCTCGGTATCCAGGCGTTCGAGCCGGTGCTGATCGAAGGCAAGGCGATTCAGCTGCACCCGCTCGTCTGCGCGGCGTTCAACGCCGACTTCGACGGTGACCAGATGGCCGTTCACGTGCCGCTGTCGCTCGAAGCGCAGATGGAAGCGCGTACGCTGATGCTGGCGTCGAACAACGTGCTGTTCCCGGCCAACGGCGATCCGTCGATCGTGCCGTCGCAGGATATCGTGCTGGGTCTGTACTACGCGACCCGCGAAGCGATCAACGGCAAGGGCGAAGGCCTGTCGTTCACCGGCGTGTCGGAAGTGATCCGCGCGTACGAGAACAAGGAAGTCGAGCTGGCCTCGCGCGTCAACGTGCGGATCACCGAAATGGTCCGCAACGAGGACACGTCGGAAGGCGCGCCGGAATTCGTGCCGAAGATCTCGCTGTACGCGACGACCGTCGGTCGCGCGATCCTGTCGGAGATCCTGCCGCACGGCCTGCCGTTCTCGGTGCTGAACAAGCCGCTGAAGAAGAAGGAAATCTCGCGCCTGATCAACACCGCATTCCGCAAGTGCGGTCTGCGTGCGACGGTCGTGTTCGCCGACCAGCTGATGCAGTCGGGTTTCCGCCTCGCGACGCGTGCCGGCATTTCGATCTGCGTGGACGACATGCTCGTGCCGCCGCAGAAGGAAACGATCGTCGGCGACGCTGCGAAGAAGGTGAAGGAGTACGACCGCCAGTACATGTCGGGTCTCGTCACCGCGCAGGAACGCTACAACAACGTGGTCGACATCTGGTCGGCAACGTCGGAAGCGGTCGGCAAGGCGATGATGGAGCAGCTGTCGACGGAGCCGGTGACGGACCGCGACGGCAACGAGACGCGCCAGGAGTCGTTCAACTCGATCTACATGATGGCCGACTCGGGCGCCCGGGGTTCGGCGGTGCAGATTCGTCAGCTGGCCGGTATGCGAGGCCTGATGGCGAAGCCGGACGGCTCGATTATCGAGACGCCGATTACCGCGAACTTCCGCGAAGGCCTGAACGTGTTGCAGTACTTCATCTCGACCCACGGCGCACGTAAGGGTCTGGCTGATACGGCACTGAAGACCGCGAACTCGGGTTACCTGACGCGTCGTCTCGTCGACGTCACGCAGGATCTGGTGGTGGTCGAGGACGATTGCGGCACGTCGAACGGCGTCGCGATGAAGGCGCTGGTCGAAGGCGGTGAAGTCGTCGAAGCGCTGCGCGACCGTATCCTCGGCCGCGTCGCGGTCGCGGACGTCGTGAACCCGGAAACGCAGGAAACGCTGTACGAATCGGGCACGCTGCTCGACGAAACGGCGGTCGAGGAAATCGAACGCCTCGGCATCGACGAAGTGCGCGTGCGCACGCCGCTGACCTGCGAAACGCGTTACGGTCTGTGCGCGGCCTGCTACGGCCGTGACCTCGGCCGCGGCTCGCTCGTGAACGTCGGCGAAGCAGTCGGCGTGATCGCGGCACAGTCGATCGGTGAGCCGGGCACGCAGCTGACGATGCGTACGTTCCACATCGGTGGTGCGGCATCGCGTGCGGCAGTGGCGTCGTCGGTCGAAGCGAAGAGCAACGGTATCGTGCGTTTCACGGCGACGATGCGTTACGTCACCAACGCGAAGGGCGAGCAGATCGTCATTTCGCGTTCGGGCGAGGCGCTGATCACCGACGATTTCGGTCGCGAGCGCGAGCGTCACAAAGTGCCGTACGGCGCGACGCTGCTGCAACTCGACGGCGCGACGATCAAGGCCGGCACGCAGCTGGCGACGTGGGACCCGATGACGCGTCCGATCATCACCGAGTACGGTGGTACGGTGAAGTTCGAGAACGTCGAGGAAGGCGTGACCGTCGCGAAGCAGATCGACGACGTGACCGGCCTGTCGACGCTGGTCGTGATCGACGTGAAGCGTCGTGGTTCGCAAGCTTCGAAGAGCGTGCGTCCGCAGGTGAAACTGCTCGACGCGAACGGCGACGAAGTGAAGATCCCGGGCACGGAGCACGCAGTGCAGATCGGCTTCCAGGTCGGCGCACTGATCACCGTGAAGGACGGCCAGCAAGTGCAGGTGGGTGAAGTGCTTGCACGTATCCCGACCGAAGCGCAGAAGACGCGTGACATTACCGGCGGTCTGCCGCGGGTGGCGGAACTGTTCGAAGCGCGTTCGCCGAAGGACGCCGGCATTCTCGCGGAAGTCACCGGTACGACGTCGTTCGGCAAGGACACGAAGGGCAAGCAGCGTCTCGTCATCACGGACCTCGAAGGCAATCAGCACGAGTTCCTGATCGCGAAGGAAAAGCAGGTCCTGGTCCACGATGCTCAGGTCGTCAACAAGGGCGAAATGATCGTGGACGGCCCGGCCGATCCGCACGACATCCTGCGTCTGCAGGGTATCGAGGCGCTGTCGCGCTACATCGTCGACGAAGTGCAGGACGTGTATCGTCTGCAGGGCGTGAAGATCAACGACAAGCACATCGAGGTGATCGTTCGCCAGATGCTGCGTCGTGTGCAGATCACCGACAACGGTGATACGCGCTTCATCCCGGGCGAACAGGTCGAGCGTTCCGACATGCTGGACGAGAACGATCGCATGATCGCCGAGGGCAAGCGCCCGGCTTCGTACGACAACGTGCTCCTCGGTATCACGAAGGCGTCGCTGTCGACCGACTCGTTCATCTCCGCGGCATCGTTCCAGGAAACGACCCGCGTGCTGACCGAAGCGGCGATCATGGGCAAGCGCGACGATCTGCGCGGCCTGAAGGAAAACGTGATCGTCGGCCGTCTGATCCCGGCCGGTACGGGTCTCGCGTTCCACAAGGCACGCAAGGCGAAGGAGATGTCCGACCGCGAGCGTTTCGACCAGATCGCAGCGGAAGAGGCATTCGACTTCGGTACGCCGAGCGCGCCGGCGGAAGAGCCGCAACACCCGGCAGCCGAATAAGCGCGGGCGGCGCGAGCCGCCTCACGCTGCCGTATTCGCTGTCATCGAAACCGCCCGGTCCGCCGGGCGGTTTTTTTTATCCGTCGTTCACGTGCATGACGGGCTTGCCGCACGGTCGCGCAGGCCCGTCATGCGCGCGCTCGAACCCTGTCCGATCGGCCAACGTTGCACGATTCGCCGCGCGCTGCGCGAGCGGGTTGTTAAAATTGCGGTCATCCTTCCGCCGTCCTCGTTCTCACTCATGTCCCGCGCCCTCGAAATCCTCGACGAAGTTTTTGGTTATTCCGCCTTTCGCGGCCAGCAGGGCGAGATCGTCGAACACGTCGCCGGCGGCGGTGATTGCCTCGTGCTGATGCCGACGGGCGGCGGCAAGTCGCTGTGCTACCAGATCCCGGCGCTGCTGCGCCGCGAGGCCGGGCAGGGCGCGGGCATCGTGGTGTCGCCGCTGATCGCGCTGATGCAGGACCAGGTCGCCGCGCTGAGCGAAGTCGGCGTGCGCGCGGCCTACCTGAACTCGACACTGTCGGGCGCCGAGGCCGCGGCGACCGAGCGCGCGCTGCGCGAGGGCGAGATCGACCTGCTGTACGTCGCGCCCGAGCGGCTGATGACGGGTCGCTTCCTCGACCTGCTCGAGCGCGCGAAGATCGGCCTGTTCGCGATCGACGAGGCGCACTGCGTGTCGCAGTGGGGGCATGACTTCCGTCCCGAATACATCCAGCTGTCGGTGCTGCACGAACGCTTCCCGTCGGTGCCGCGCATCGCGCTGACCGCCACTGCCGACGCGATCACGCGCGACGAGATCATCCATCGCCTCGCGCTCGACGACGCGCGTGTGTTCGTGTCGAGCTTCGATCGTCCGAACATCCGTTACCGTATCGTCGAGAAGGACAACGCGCGTTCGCAGCTGCTCGACTTCATCCGCGCGGAACACACGAACGCGGACGGCACGACCGACGCGGGCGTCGTCTACTGCCTGTCGCGCCGCAAGGTCGAGGAAACGGCCGAATGGCTGAAGGCTCAGGGTGTGCGCGCGCTGCCGTATCACGCGGGGATGGAGTTCGAGGTACGGCAGAAGCACCAGGAAATGTTCCAGCGCGAGGAAGGCATCGTGATGTGCGCGACGATCGCGTTCGGCATGGGCATCGACAAGCCGGATGTGCGCTTTGTCGCGCACCTCGATTTGCCGAAGAGCGTCGAGGGCTACTACCAGGAAACCGGCCGTGCGGGCCGCGACGGGATGCCGGCGAACGCGTGGATGGCGTACGGGCTCGGTGACGTCGTCCAGCAGCGCAAGATGATCGACGAGTCCGATGCGGACGACGCGCACAAGCGCGTGCAGACGTCGAAGCTCGACGCGTTGCTCGGGTTGTGCGAGACGATCTCGTGCCGGCGCGTGCGGCTCCTGAACTACTTCGGCGAGGCGAGCCAGCCGTGCGGCAACTGCGACACGTGCCTCGAACCGCCCGATTCATGGGACGCGACGCGCGAGGCGCAGATGGCGCTGTCATGCGTATTCCGCGCGCAGCGCGCGAGCGGCTTCAATTTCGGCTCGAGCCATCTGATCGAGATCCTGCGCGGCGGCCGCACGGAGAAAGTGTTGCAGCGCGGCCACGATCAGCTCAGCACGTTCGGGATCGGCGCATCGCTGTCCGAACCCGAGTGGCGCGCGATTTTCCGGCAACTCGTCGCGTACGGCTATCTCGCGGTCGACCATGGCGGCTTCGGCGCGCTGATGCTGACCGAGGCCGCGAAGCCGGTGCTGAAGAACGAGGAGAAGGTCACGCTGCGCCGCTACGTGAAGCCGCAGCGCACGCGCCAGTCGTCGAGCCGCAGCGGCACGCGCGTCGACCCGACGGCCGGCATGGGCACGCGCGAGCGCGCACGCTGGGACGCGCTGCGCGCGTGGCGCGCGGAAACCGCGAAGTCCGACGGCGTGCCGGCCTACGTGATCTTCCACGATGCGACGCTGGCCGAAATCGCGCGCAACGCGCCAGAGACGATCGACGACCTGCGCCATATCCCCGGCATGGGCGTGCGCAAGCTCGAGCGCTTCGGCGACGAGATCATCGACGTCGTCGAATCGGCGTGACACAGGTGTTCCGACCCTTCCGGTAAACCGCCCGCGCGGCTGGCAAATCACGCAAGCCGTTGACTTAGTTGGCATTTCCGGAATATCATGCTGGGTTCCGGTATTCGGTGGGCCGTGTCGCGTTCGAAAGCTCGCACCCGATTCGCCGGTTCGGAAGTCAACTGTGCGTCGATTCTCGCTTTGCCCGAAATCGATGTGCAGATTTTGTTCAATTTCAGGAATAAACAATGCCAACCATCAACCAACTGGTTCGCAAAGGCCGTCAGTCGGAAACGACGAAGAGCAAGAGCCCGGCCCTGCAGGACTGCCCCCAGCGTCGCGGCGTGTGCACCCGTGTGTACACGACGACGCCGAAGAAGCCGAACTCGGCACTCCGTAAGGTCGCCAAGGTTCGTCTGACGAACGGCTTCGAAGTGATTTCGTACATCGGCGGTGAAGGCCACAACCTGCAGGAACACTCGGTTGTGCTGATCCGCGGCGGCCGTGTGAAGGACTTGCCGGGTGTGCGTTACCACATGGTTCGCGGCTCGCTGGATACCCAGGGCGTCAAGGACCGTAAGCAAGCGCGCTCGAAGTACGGCGCGAAGCGTGCAAAGGCTGCCAAGTAAGCAGTTTTTGATCAGGGATCGCCGCAGGGCGGTCAAGGCGGGAGTGCCGGATTGCCGGTGCTGTCGAGTAAGTGGTCACCCGGCCAAGCTGGTTAGTCGTGAAGATGTGATCGGGTTTGTTGGTGGCCGCGGAGCTGGAACCAGCTCCAACTGAACAAGTAAAGGAAGAATCATGCCGCGTCGTCGCGAAGTCCCCAAGCGGGAAGTGTTGCCGGATCCGAAGTTCGGCAACGTTGATGTTGCCAAGTTCATGAACATGCTGATGCTGTCCGGCAAGAAGTCGGTTGCAGAGCGCATCGTTTATGGCGCATTCGAACAAATCCAGACCAAGGGTGGCAAGGACCCGCTGGAAGTGTTCACGGTTGCGCTCAACAACGTGAAGCCGGTGGTCGAAGTGAAGAGCCGCCGCGTTGGTGGTGCCAACTATCAAGTTCCGGTCGAAGTGCGCCCGTCGCGTCGTATGGCATTGGCGATGCGCTGGCTGCGTGAGGCTGCGAAGAAGCGCAGCGAGAAGTCGATGGCTCTGCGCCTGGCTGGTGAACTCTCCGAAGCGGCCGAAGGCCGTGGCGGCGCGATGAAGAAGCGCGATGAAGTTCACCGCATGGCAGAAGCCAACCGCGCGTTCTCGCATTTCCGTTTCTAAGCGCCTGGCTGGGCTGTTTGCGGAAATAAATTCCGGGCGGGTGCGCTTTTCAGGCGCCTCGCCCGTTTGTGTTGAAGCATGATGCAGCTGGGCTGCATCATGTCATCCCAGTAGAGGATCAAAGTGGCTCGCAAGACTCCTATCGAGCGCTACCGCAATATCGGTATTAGCGCTCACATCGACGCCGGCAAAACGACGACGACCGAGCGCATTCTGTTTTACACCGGTGTGAACCACAAGATCGGTGAAGTCCACGACGGCGCAGCAACGATGGACTGGATGGAGCAGGAACAAGAGCGTGGCATCACGATCACGTCCGCTGCTACCACGGCCTTCTGGAAGGGCATGGGCGGCAACTATCCGGAACACCGCATCAACATCATCGACACGCCGGGCCACGTCGACTTCACGATCGAAGTGGAGCGTTCGATGCGCGTGCTCGACGGCGCGTGCATGGTGTACTGCGCAGTGGGCGGCGTGCAGCCGCAGTCGGAAACGGTGTGGCGCCAGGCTAACAAGTACAAGGTGCCCCGTCTCGCGTTCGTCAACAAGATGGACCGTACCGGCGCGAACTTCTTCAAGGTCTACGACCAGCTCCGTCTGCGCCTGAAGGCGAACCCGGTTCCGGTCGTGGTGCCGATCGGCTCGGAAGAAAACTTCAAGGGCGTGGTCGACCTGATCAAGATGAAGGCGATCATTTGGGACGAAGCGTCGCAAGGCACGAAGTTCGACTACGTCGACATCCCGGCCGAGCTCGCCGAGACCTGCAAGGAATGGCGCGAAAAGATGGTCGAAGTGGCTGCTGAAGCCAGCGAAGACCTGATGAACAAGTACCTGGAAGAAGGCGATCTGCCGGAAGCCGACATCGTCAAGGCGCTGCGCGACCGTACGATCGCGTGCGAAATCCAGCCGATGCTGTGCGGTACCGCGTTCAAGAACAAGGGCGTGCAGCGTATGCTCGACGCCGTGATCGACTTCCTGCCGTCGCCGGTCGACATCCCGCCGGTCAAGGGCGAGCTCGAAAACGGTGAAGAAGCAGAGCGCAAGGCGTCGGACGAAGAGAAGTTCTCGTCGCTCGCGTTCAAGATCATGACCGACCCGTTCGTCGGCCAGCTGATCTTCTTCCGTGTGTACTCGGGCGTCGTCAATTCGGGCGACACGCTGCTGAACTCGACCAAGGGCAAGAAGGAACGCCTCGGCCGGATTCTGCAGATGCACGCGAACCAGCGTGAAGAAATCAAGGAAGTCCGTGCGGGCGACATCGCTGCTGCGGTCGGCCTGAAGGAAGCGACCACGGGCGACACGCTGTGCGACCCGGCGAACCCGATCGTTCTCGAACGCATGGTGTTCCCGGAGCCGGTGATTTCGCAGGCTGTCGAGCCGAAGACCAAGGCTGACCAGGAAAAGATGGGCCTCGCGCTGAACCGTCTGGCGCAGGAAGATCCGTCGTTCCGCGTGCAGACCGACGAAGAGTCGGGCCAGACCATCATTTCGGGCATGGGCGAGCTCCACCTCGAAATTCTGGTCGACCGGATGAAGCGTGAATTCGGCGTGGAAGCGACCGTCGGCAAGCCGCAGGTTGCATACCGCGAAACGATCCGTTCGACGGCGAAGGATGTCGACGGCAAGTTCGTCAAGCAGTCGGGTGGTCGCGGCCAGTACGGTCACGCGGTCATCACGCTCGAGCCGAACGAACAAGGCAAGGGCTACGAGTTCTTCGACGAGATCAAGGGTGGTGTGATTCCGCGTGAATACATCCCGGCGGTCGACAAGGGTATCCAGGACACGCTGAAGTCGGGCGTGCTGGCTGGCTTCCCGGTCGTCGACGTGAAGGTTCACCTGACGTTCGGTTCGTACCACGACGTTGACTCGAACGAAAACGCGTTCCGCATGGCCGGTTCGATGGCGTTCAAGGAAGCGATGCGCAAGGCGAACCCGGTCGTCCTCGAGCCGATGATGGCTGTCGAAGTCGAGACGCCGGAAGACTACATGGGCAACGTGATGGGCGACCTGTCGGGCCGTCGCGGCATCGTCCAGGGCATGGAAGACATGGTTGGCGGCGGCAAGATCGTTCGCGCCGAAGTGCCGCTGTCGGAAATGTTCGGTTACTCGACGTCGCTGCGTTCGCTGACGCAAGGTCGTGCAACGTACACGATGGAGTTCAAGCACTACGCTGAAGCTCCGCGCAACGTTGCTGAAGCGATCATCAGCGCGAAGTCGAAGTAAATCTGCAGCTACCAACCGATATTTTTTGAAAGAAGAGAATCATGGCAAAAGAAAAGTTTGAGCGGACCAAGCCGCACGTCAACGTTGGTACGATTGGTCACGTTGACCACGGCAAGACGACGCTGACGGCAGCGATCACGACGGTGCTGACGAAGAAGTTCGGCGGCGAAGCGAAGGCTTACGACCAGATCGACGCGGCACCGGAAGAAAAGGCGCGCGGTATCACGATCAACACGGCACACGTCGAGTACGAAACGGCTAACCGCCACTACGCACACGTCGACTGCCCGGGCCACGCTGACTATGTGAAGAACATGATCACGGGCGCGGCACAGATGGACGGCGCGATCCTGGTTTGCTCGGCAGCAGACGGCCCGATGCCGCAGACGCGTGAGCACATCCTGCTGGCACGTCAGGTTGGCGTTCCGTACATCATCGTGTTCCTGAACAAGTGCGACATGGTGGACGACGCTGAACTGCTCGAGCTGGTCGAGATGGAAGTTCGCGAACTCCTGTCGAAGTACGACTTCCCGGGCGACGACACGCCGATCGTGAAGGGTTCGGCCAAGCTGGCGCTGGAAGGCGACACGGGCGAGCTGGGCGAAGTGGCGATCATGAGCCTGGCCGACGCGCTGGACACGTACATCCCGACGCCGGAGCGTGCAGTTGACGGCGCGTTCCTGATGCCGGTGGAAGACGTGTTCTCGATCTCGGGCCGTGGTACGGTGGTGACGGGTCGTGTCGAGCGCGGCATCGTGAAGGTCGGCGAAGAAATCGAAATCGTCGGTATCAAGCCGACGGTGAAGACGACCTGCACGGGCGTTGAAATGTTCCGCAAGCTGCTGGACCAAGGTCAGGCAGGCGACAACGTCGGTATCCTGCTGCGCGGCACGAAGCGTGAAGACGTGGAGCGTGGCCAGGTTCTGGCGAAGCCGGGTTCGATCACGCCGCACACGCACTTCACGGCTGAAGTGTACGTGCTGAGCAAGGACGAAGGCGGCCGCCACACGCCGTTCTTCAACAACTACCGTCCGCAGTTCTACTTCCGTACGACGGACGTGACGGGCTCGATCGAGCTGCCGAAGGACAAGGAAATGGTGATGCCGGGCGACAACGTGTCGATCACGGTGAAGCTGATCGCTCCGATCGCGATGGAAGAAGGTCTGCGCTTCGCAATCCGCGAAGGCGGCCGTACCGTCGGCGCCGGCGTCGTCGCCAAGATCATCGAGTAATATCGACGATCCGCGGATCCCTCCGGGGTCCGCGATTCCACGGTAGGCAGTCGTACCGTCGAAACCGGGTGTCCAGTTCGATCTGGCACCCGGTTTTTCTTTGTGGCGTGCGCGTTGCCATATTGACAAACGCACACCACCGCTTCGATTTTTCGTGTAGAATCGCGGGCTTAGCAGTGGAAGTACCGTTCGGGACCGGGCGCCTCGCTCCCCGCAGGCAACAGGTTTCGCGTTCTTTTAGTGTCCGGCGATGCAACATCGCCTCGCTCTTTTCAAGGAATCGTCATGCAGCAACAGAAAATCCGCATTCGCCTGAAGGCTTTCGACTATCGTCTGATCGATCAATCGGCTGCCGAGATCGTCGATACCGCGAAGCGGACTGGCGCAATCGTCCGTGGCCCGGTGCCGCTGCCGACGCGCATTCAGCGTTTTGACATCCTGCGTTCGCCGCACGTCAACAAGACGTCGCGCGATCAGCTCGAAATCCGTACCCACCAGCGCCTGATGGACATCGTCGATCCGACCGACAAGACGGTTGACGCGCTGATGAAGCTCGACCTGCCGGCTGGCGTCGACGTGGAAATCAAGCTGCAGTAAGGCTTTCGGCGCCTCCCGGCGTGCCGGGCGGTGCTAAGTCTTTGTATTGCTTGCGGAAATCGAGAAGTCGGGCTATACTGCTTGGCTTTTCGCGTATTCGCGTAAAAAAGTTGGGCCTTGCGTGCCCGGCATTTTGTAAATCAGCCCCGACCAATCGCAGTCGGGAATGGAGAAAATGATGAGCCTTGGACTCGTAGGTCGCAAGGTTGGCATGACCCGTATCTTCACGGCTGAAGGGGATTCGATTCCCGTCACCGTGCTGGACGTGTCGGACAACCGCGTGACGCAGATCAAGACTGTTGAAACCGACGGCTACACGGCCGTGCAGGTTGCATTCGGCTCCCGCCGCGCATCGCGCGTGACGAAGCCGCTGGCAGGTCATCTCGCCAAAGCCGGTGTCGAAGCCGGTGAAATCCTCAAGGAATTCCGCATTGACGCGGCCAAGGCAGCTGAGCTGTCGAATGGCGCCGTGGTCGGTGCTGATCTTTTCGAAGTAGGCCAGAAGGTCGACGTGCAAGGCGTGTCGATCGGTAAGGGCTACGCCGGTACGATCAAGCGTTATAACTTCTCCTCCGGCCGTGCTACCCACGGTAACTCGCGCTCGCACAACGTGCCGGGCTCGATCGGTATGGCGCAGGATCCGGGTCGCGTTTTCCCGGGTAAGCGCATGACGGGTCACCTCGGTGACGTTACGGTGACGGTGCAGAACCTCGAAATCGCTCGTATCGACGCAGAGCGCAAGCTGCTGCTCGTCAAGGGCGCGATTCCGGGCGCGAAGGGCGGCAAGGTTTTCGTGACGCCGGCCGTCAAGACCAAGGGGGCGAAATAATGGAACTCAAGCTCCTGAACGAAAATGGTCAGGAAGGTGCAGTGGTCAACGCGTCGGACGTCGTGTTCGGTCGTGACTACAACGAAGCGCTGATCCACCAGGTCGTCGTCGCGTACCAGGCGAATGCTCGCCAGGGTAACCGCGCACAGAAGGACCGCGAGCAAGTCAAGCACACCACCAAGAAGCCGTGGCGTCAGAAGGGTACGGGCCGCGCTCGTGCCGGTATGTCGTCGAGCCCGTTGTGGCGTGGCGGTGGTCGCATCTTCCCGAACTCGCCGGAAGAAAACTTCTCGCACAAGGTCAACAAGAAGATGCATCGCGCAGGTCTCTGCTCGATCTTCTCGCAGCTGGCCCGCGAAGGCCGTCTGTCGGTCGTCGAGGACATCATCCTCGAAGCGCCGAAGACCAAGCTGCTGGCTGACAAATTCAAGACCATGGGTCTCGACTCCGTTCTGATCATCACGGACACGGTCGACGAGAACCTGTACCTGGCTTCGCGCAACCTGCCGCACGTGGCGATTGTCGAGCCGCGCTACGCTGACCCGCTGTCGCTGATCTACTTCAAGAAAGTGCTGGTCACGAAGGCTGCGGTCGCCCAGATCGAGGAGTTGCTGTCATGAGCGAGATTCGCAAGAACGATCATCGTTTGATGCAGGTCCTGCTCGCACCGGTGATCTCGGAAAAGGCGACGCTGGTTGCCGACAAGAACGAGCAAGTCGTGTTCGAAGTCGCACCGGATGCCACGAAGCAGGAAGTGAAGGCGGCTGTCGAGCTGCTGTTCAAGGTTGAAGTTGATTCGGTCAACGTGCTGGTTCAGAAGGGCAAGCAAAAGCGCTTCGGCCGTTCGATGGGCCGCCGCAAGGACGTGAAGAAGGCGTACGTTTGCCTGAAGCCCGGCCAGGAAATCAACTTTGAAGCGGAGGCCAAGTAATCATGGCAATCGTGAAAGTTAAGCCGACATCGCCGGGTCGCCGCGCGATGGTCAAGGTGGTCAACAAGAACCTGCACCAGGGCAAGCCGTTCGCGGCACTGCTCGACTCGCAGAGCTCGACCGCCGGCCGTAACAACAACGGCCGTATCACCACGCGTCACAAGGGTGGTGGTCACAAGCAGCACTATCGTATCGTCGACTTCCGTCGCACGAAGGATGGCATTCCGGCAAAGGTCGAGCGTCTCGAGTACGACCCGAACCGTAGCGCGAACATCGCGCTGGTGCTCTACGCAGACGGCGAGCGTCGCTACATCATCGCCCCGAAGGGCCTGACCGTCGGCCAACAGCTGATGTCGGGTTCGGAAGCGCCGATCCGTGCAGGCAACACGCTGCCGATCCGCAACATTCCGGTCGGTACGACGATCCACTGCATCGAGATGCTGCCGGGCAAGGGCGCGCAAATGGCGCGTTCGGCTGGCACGTCGGCCATGCTGCTGGCACGTGAAGGCGTCTACGCGCAGGTTCGTCTGCGTTCGGGCGAAATCCGCCGCGTGCACATCGAGTGCCGTGCAACGATCGGTGAAGTCGGTAACGAAGAGCATAGCCTGCGCCAGATCGGCAAGGCTGGCGCGAACCGCTGGCGCGGTATCCGCCCGACGGTGCGTGGCGTTGCGATGAACCCGGTTGATCACCCGCACGGTGGTGGTGAGGGCAAGACGGCTGCAGGTCGCGACCCGGTGAGCCCGTGGGGTACGCCGGCTAAGGGTTACCGCACCCGCAGCAACAAGCGCACGACGACGATGATCGTCCAGCGCCGTCACAAGCGTTAAGGAGTAGGCAATGGCACGTTCTGTAAAAAAAGGTCCGTTCTGCGACGCCCATTTGCTGAAGAAAGTTGAGGCGGCTGCAGCTTCGCGCGACAAAAAGCCGATCAAGACCTGGTCGCGTCGCTCGACGATTCTGCCGGATTTCATCGGCCTGACGATCGCTGTTCACAACGGCCGTCAACACGTTCCGGTGTACATCTCGGAAAACATGGTCGGCCACAAGCTTGGCGAGTTCGCACTGACCCGTACGTTCAAGGGTCACGCGGCCGACAAGAAGGCCAAGAAATAAGGGGCAATCAAGATGGAAGTGAAAGCAATTCATCGCGGTGCCCGCATCTCGGCGCAAAAAACGCGCCTTGTGGCTGACCAGATCCGCGGTTTGCCGGTCGACAAGGCGCTGAACGTTCTGACGTTCTCGCCGAAGAAGGCGGCTGGCATCGTGAAGAAGGTTGTGCTGTCGGCAATCGCGAATGCGGAGCACAACGAAGGCGCTGATATCGACGAGCTCAAGATCAAGAGCATCTACGTCGACAAGGCGGCATCGCTCAAGCGTTTCACCGCGCGCGCCAAGGGCCGCGGTAACCGCATCGAGAAGCAATCCTGTCACATCACTGTGACGGTCGGGAATTAAGGAGCCATACGATGGGACAGAAAATTCATCCGACTGGCTTCCGCCTGGCTGTCAGCCGCAATTGGGCTTCGCGTTGGTACGCGAACAACAACAATTTCGCGGCGATGCTGCAGGAAGACATCGGTGTTCGTGAATACCTGAAGAAGAAGCTGAAGAACGCTTCGGTCGGTCGGGTGGTCATCGAGCGTCCGGCGAAGAACGCGCGCATCACGATTTACAGCTCGCGTCCGGGCGTCGTCATCGGCAAGAAGGGCGAGGATATCGAACAGCTGAAGACGGAACTGCAACGCCGCATGGGCGTGCCGGTTCACGTCAACATCGAAGAAATCCGCAAGCCGGAAACCGATGCGCAACTGATCGCTGACTCGATCACGCAACAGCTCGAGCGCCGGATCATGTTCCGTCGCGCGATGAAGCGTGCGATGCAGAACGCGATGCGTCTGGGTGCCCAAGGCATCAAGATCATGAGCGCAGGCCGTCTGAACGGTATCGAAATCGCTCGTACGGAGTGGTATCGCGAAGGTCGCGTGCCCCTTCACACGCTGCGTGCCGACATCGACTACGCGACCTCGGAAGCGAAGACGACTTACGGGATCATCGGCGTCAAGGTGTGGGTATACAAGGGCGACACGCTCGGCCGCAATGACGCGCCGGTGGTCGAAGAAGTAGCCGAAGACAAGCGTCCGCGTCGCAATGCGCGTCCGGGCGACCGTCGTCCGCGCCGTGACGGCGAAGGCGGCGCTCCGGGTGCTCGTCGTGGCGCACCGCGCCGTGGCGCCGGCAAGCCCGAAGACGGCAAGACTGGAGAATAACGATGCTGCAACCGAAACGCAGAAAGTATCGTAAAGAGCAGAAGGGTCGTAACACCGGCAAGGCGACGCGCGGCAACGCAGTGTCGTTCGGTGAATTCGGTCTGAAGGCGATCGGTCGCGGTCGTTTGACCGCACGTCAGATTGAAGCGGCGCGTCGTGCAATGACGCGTCACATCAAGCGTGGCGGCCGCATCTGGATCCGGATCTTCCCGGACAAGCCGATTTCGCAAAAGCCGGCAGAAGTGCGTATGGGTAACGGTAAGGGTAACCCGGAGTACTACGTCGCCGAGATCCAGCCGGGCAAGATGCTCTATGAAATGGACGGCGTAACCGAAGAACTGGCACGCGAAGCGTTCCGTCTGGCTGCAGCCAAGCTGCCGCTGAAGACGGCATTCATCGTGCGCCAGCTCGGCGCCTAAGGAGAAAACATGAAGGCTTCCGAACTTCTCCAGAAAGACCAGGCCGCGCTCAACAAGGAGCTGGCGGACCTGCTGAAGGCGCAATTCGGCCTGCGCATGCAACTCGCGACCCAGCAGCTCACGAACACGAGCCAGCTGAAGAAGGTTCGTCGCGACATCGCACGTGTGCGGACCGTCATGACTCAGAAGGCGAACCAGAAATGAACGATAGCGTGAAAACCTCGCTGAAGCGGACGCTGGTCGGTCGGGTCGTCAGCAACAAGATGGACAAGACCGTCACCGTGCTGATCGAGCACCGCGTCAAGCACCCGATCTACGGCAAGTATGTCGTGCGCTCGAAGAAGTACCACGCGCATGATGAAGCGAACACCTGCAACGAAGGCGATCTCGTCGAAATCCAGGAAACTCGTCCTGTTTCGAAGACGAAGGCCTGGACGGTGTCGCGCCTCGTCGAAGCAGCTCGCGTCATCTAAGCGGGCAGAGCAGTAGGCAGTAACAAGCACTTCGCCACGAAGTGCTTGAAATCGCAAAGTTTTTGCTTGCGTGACCAGGGTTATTTGTTATAATCCTGGTCTTCCCTCTTTATGGGAGCCCCGTCGCGGGCGAAGTTGGTGGGGGAAGCGGACTGGCGCCAGCCTGTCCGAAAGATTCACCGAATTGCGATGGCGGGTTTCGTTTGCCGTCGCTGCTGTTCCAACCCAAGCAGCCGATTGGCTGACGGGACCAAGACTGACCGAATGCATCATGGTGGTGCAATCGGATTAAGTTGGGAAAGACAAACCATGATCCAGACCGAATCTCGGCTCGAAGTAGCCGACAACACGGGTGCACGTGAAGTCATGTGCATCAAGGTGCTCGGCGGCTCGAAGCGTCGTTATGCCGGCATTGGCGACATCATCAAGGTGACCGTCAAAGAAGCAACGCCGCGCGGGCGCGTGAAGAAAGGCGAAATCTACAACGCCGTGGTGGTCCGCACCGCCAAGGGTGTTCGCCGTCAAGACGGCTCGCTGATCAAGTTCGACGGCAACGCCGCTGTGCTTTTGAATAACAAGCTTGAGCCGATCGGCACCCGTATCTTCGGGCCGGTGACGCGTGAGCTGCGTAGCGAACGATTCATGAAGATCGTTTCGCTGGCGCCGGAAGTGCTGTAAGGAGTCGCGATGAACAAGATTCGCAAAGGTGACGAAGTCATCGTCGTCACTGGCAAAGACAAGGGCAAGCGCGGCGTCGTGCTGGCTGTCGGTGCAGAACATGTGACGGTTGAAGGTATCAACCTCGTCAAGAAGCATGTGAAGCCGAACCCGATGAAGGGTACGACGGGCGGCGTGGAAGCGAAGACGATGCCCCTGCATATTTCGAACGTCGCACTGGTCGACGCGAATGGCAAGGCGTCGCGTGTTGGCATCAAGGTCGAGGAAGGCAAGAAGGTTCGCTTCCTGAAGACGACCGGTGCCGTACTGAGCGCCTGACGCAGCGGAGTAAAAAATGGCTCGTTTTCAAGAGTTTTACAAAGAAAAGGTTGTGCCCGGCCTGATCGAGAAGTTCGGTTACAAGTCGGTCATGGAAGTGCCGCGCATCACCAAGATCACGCTGAACATGGGTCTTGGCGAAGCGATCGCTGACAAGAAGATCATCGAGAACGCCGTCGGCGACCTCACGAAGATCGCTGGTCAGAAGCCGGTCGTCACGAAGGCACGCAAGGCAATCGCAGGCTTCAAGATCCGCCAGGGTTACCCGATCGGCGCGATGGTGACGCTGCGTGGCCAAGCGATGTACGAATTCCTCGACCGTTTCGTGACCGTTGCCCTGCCCCGCGTGCGTGACTTCCGCGGTGTGTCGGGTCGTGCCTTCGATGGCCGCGGCAACTACAACATCGGTGTGAAAGAGCAGATCATTTTCCCCGAAATCGACTACGACAAGATCGACGCACTGCGTGGGCTGAACATCAGCATCACGACGACTGCGAAGACCGACGACGAAGCAAAGGCTCTGCTCGCCAGCTTCAAGTTCCCGTTCAGAAACTGAGGTTACCGTGGCTAAACTGGCACTGATCGAACGTGAAAAGAAGCGCGCCCGCCTGGTCGCGAAGTTCGCAGCAAAGCGCGAAGCGCTGAAGGCGATCGTCGAAGACCAAAGCAAGTCGGAAGAAGAGCGCTACGAAGCACGCCTTGAGCTGCAGCAACTGCCCCGCAACGCAAACCCGACCCGCCAGCGTAACCGCTGCGCGATCACGGGCCGTCCGCGTGGCACGTTCCGTAAATTCGGCCTCGCGCGTAACAAGATTCGTGAAATCGCATTCCGTGGCGAGATTCCTGGCCTGACCAAGGCGAGCTGGTAATAGGAGAAACGTAAATGAGCATGAGTGATCCTATCGCCGATATGCTGACTCGCATCCGCAACGCGCAGATGGTCGAGAAGGTATCGGTCGCGATGCCCTCGTCGAAGGTCAAGGTTGCAATCGCGCAAGTCCTGAAGGACGAAGGTTATATCGACGATTTCGCCGTCAAGGCGGAAGGTGCGAAGTCCGAACTGAATATCGCGCTGAAGTACTACGCAGGTCGCCCGGTCATCGAACGCCTCGAGCGCGTGTCGAAGCCTGGTCTGCGCGTGTACCGCGGCCGTAACGACATTCCGCAGGTCATGAACGGCCTGGGTGTGGCAATCGTGTCGACGCCGAAGGGCGTGATGACCGACCGCAAGGCGCGCGCTACCGGCGTCGGCGGCGAAGTCATCTGCTACGTTGCTTAAAGCCGAGGAGAGAGAAACATGTCTCGAGTAGGTAAGAGCCCGATCGCGCTGCAAGGCGCGGAAGTCAAGCTGGCCGACGGTGCGATCACCGTCAAGGGCCCGCTGGGCACCATCACGCAAGCGATCAATCCGCTCGTGAACGTGGCGAACAACGACGGCACGCTGAATCTGTCGCCGGTCGACGAAAGCCGCGAAGCAAACGCACTGTCGGGCACGATGCGCGCGATCATCGCGAATGCCGTGCACGGCGTGACCAAGGGTTTCGAGCGCAAGCTGACGCTGGTTGGCGTCGGTTATCGTGCGCAAGCGCAAGGCGACAAGCTGAACCTGTCGCTGGGTTTCTCGCACCCGGTGGTGCACCAGATGCCGGAAGGCGTCAAGGCTGAAACCCCGACGCAAACCGAAATCGTGATCAAGGGGATCAACAAGCAACAAGTCGGTCAAGTGGCTGCGGAAGTCCGCGGTTACCGTCCGCCGGAGCCGTACAAGGGCAAGGGCGTGCGCTATTCCGACGAGGTTGTGATCCTCAAAGAAACGAAGAAGAAGTAAGGGTGCGCAATCATGGATAAGACTCAATCTCGCCTGCGCCGCGCTCGCCAGACGCGTATCAAGATCGCTGAGCTGCAGGTCGCGCGTCTCGCCGTGCATCGCACGAACACGCACATCTACGCTCAAGTGTTCTCGCCCTGCGGCACCAAGGTGCTCGCCAGCGCGTCGACGCTCGAAGCAGAAGTGCGCGCTGAACTGGCCGACAAGTCGGGCAAGGGCGGCAACGTTAATGCCGCGACGCTGATCGGCAAGCGTATTGCCGAGAAGGCAAAGGCTGCCGGCATCGAATCCGTCGCCTTCGACCGCTCGGGCTTCCGCTACCATGGCCGCGTCAAGGCGCTGGCTGAGGCAGCTCGCGAAGCTGGGCTCAAGTTCTAAGGAAGGAATTCGTCATGGCAAAGATGCAAGCGAAAGTTCAGGCTGACGAGCGCGACGACGGCCTTCGCGAAAAGATGATTTCGGTCAATCGCGTGACCAAGGTCGTGAAGGGTGGCCGTATTCTCGGCTTCGCCGCACTGACCGTGGTTGGCGACGGTGATGGCCGCATCGGTATGGGCAAGGGCAAGGCGAAGGAAGTGCCGGTCGCTGTCCAGAAGGCAATGGAACAAGCTCGCCGCAACATGTTCAAGGTGCCGCTCAAGAACGGCACGCTGCAGCACGAAGTGCACGGCAAGCATGGCGCATCCGCTGTCCTCCTCGCTCCGGCGAAGGCAGGTACGGGCGTGATCGCCGGCGGCCCGATGCGCGCAGTGTTCGACGTGATGGGCGTTCAGAACGTCGTGGCGAAGAGCCACGGTTCGACGAACCCGTACAACCTCGTTCGCGCCACGCTGGACGGTCTGCGGAAGCAGTCGACCCCGGCAGACATCGCGGCGAAGCGCGGCAAGTCCGTCGAAGATATTTTGGGCTAAGCCCGGGTGGTCACCATGTCTGAAAAAACTGTCAAGGTTCAGCTCGTCAAGAGCCTGATCGGGACCCGCGAATCGCACCGTGCGACCGTGCGTGGCCTGGGCCTGCGCCGACTCAACTCGGTTAGCGAGCTGCAGGATACGCCGGCGGTCCGCGGCATGATCAACAAGGTCTCGTACCTCGTTAAGGTCATCGCGTAAGCGGCCCTACGGATCAAGGAGTTGATATGGAATTGAATAACCTGAAGCCGGCCGCTGGTGCAAAGCACGCCAAGCGTCGTGTCGGCCGCGGCATCGGTTCGGGCCTCGGCAAGACGGCTGGCCGTGGTCACAAGGGTCAGAAATCGCGTTCGGGCGGCTTCCACAAAGTCGGTTTCGAAGGCGGTCAGATGCCGCTGCAACGTCGTCTGCCGAAGCGCGGCTTCACGTCGCTGACGAA
The DNA here is from genome assembly GCF_003853805.1 of Burkholderia sp. Bp8994. NCBI lineage: Bacteria > Pseudomonadati > Pseudomonadota > Betaproteobacteria > Burkholderiales > Burkholderiaceae > Burkholderia > Burkholderia sp. Bp8994. The sequence continues at coordinate 13,180 of NZ_QTQH01000035.1, read as the reverse complement.
GGAATTCGTCGGTGAAGTGCGCCTGGGCGACCTCGAGAAGCTGCCGGTCGATGAAATCGATCTGCTCGCACTGAAGCAAGCCGGCCTGGTCGGCGAGCTGACGAAGAGCGCAAAGATCATCGCGACGGGCGAACTGAAGCGCAAGATCGTCGTGAAGGGTCTCGGCGCCACCAAGGGTGCGCGCGCTGCGATCGAAGCGGCTGGCGGTTCGTTCGCCGAGTGACACGCGTAGCGCGTCGTTACTTGCATTCATCGGAGAAGGTACTTGGCTAACAGCCCGAGTCTTGCAAAACCCGGTCGAAGCACGGCGAAATTCGGCGATCTGCGTCGGCGAGCGATGTTCCTGCTCCTGGCGCTGATCGTCTATCGCATCGGCGCGCACATCCCCGTGCCGGGCATCGATCCGGATCAACTGGCGAAGCTGTTCCAGAGCCAGGCGGGCGGCATCCTTGGCATGTTCAACATGTTCTCGGGTGGCGCGCTTTCCCGCTTCACGATCTTTGCGCTGGGGATCATGCCGTACATCTCGGCGTCGATCATCATGCAGTTGCTGGCGATCGTCTCGCCGCAACTCGAGGCGCTGAAGAAGGAAGGGCAGGCAGGGCAACGGAAGATCACGCAGTACACGCGGTATTTCACCGTGGTGCTCGCGACCTTCCAGGCGTTCGGTATCGCGGCTGCGCTGGAAAACCAGCCGGGCCTCGTGATCGACCCCGGCATGCTGTTCCGGCTGACGACGGTCGTGACGCTGGTTACCGGCACGATGTTCCTGATGTGGCTGGGTGAGCAGATCACCGAGCGTGGTCTGGGCAACGGCATCTCGATCATCATCTTCGGCGGGATCGCAGCAGGGTTCCCGAATGCCGTCGGTGGGCTGTTCGAGCTGGTGCGTACGGGTTCGATGAGCATCATTTCGGCGATCATCATCGTCGTTCTGATCGCCGCGGTGACTTACCTGGTCGTGTTCATCGAACGCGGTCAGCGCAAGATCCTCGTGAACTACGCGAAGCGCCAGGTCGGCAACAAGATCTACGGTGGCCAGTCGTCGCACTTGCCGCTGAAGCTGAACATGTCGGGCGTGATTCCGCCGATCTTCGCATCGTCGATCATCCTGTTCCCGGCCACGATTCTCGGCTGGTTTAGCACGGGTCAGCCGTCGGGAAGCTGGATCTCCAACACGTTGCATAACGTCGCGGAGGCGCTGAAGCCGGGCCAGCCGGTCTATGTGCTGCTGTACACGCTGGCGATCGTGTTTTTCTGCTTCTTCTACACCGCACTGGTGTTCAACAGCAGGGAAACCGCGGACAACCTGAAGAAGAGCGGCGCGTTTGTTCCGGGCATTCGTCCGGGCGACCAGACCGCACGATATATCGACCGCATCCTCACGCGTCTGACGCTGGCCGGTGCGATCTACATCGTCTTCGTGTGTCTGCTGCCGGAATTCCTGGTGCTGCGCTGGAACGTGCCGTTTTATTTTGGTGGAACGTCGCTGCTGATCATTGTCGTCGTCACGATGGACTTCATGGCGCAGGTGCAGTCGTACGTTATGTCGCAACAGTATGAGTCGCTGCTCAAGAAGGCAAACTTCAAGGGCGGCAACATCCCAATGCGTTAATCAAGGACTATGGCCAAAGACGATGTAATCCAGATGCAAGGTGAGGTGATCGAAAACCTCCCGAATGCGACCTTCCGCGTGAAGCTGGAAAACGGCCATGTCGTGTTGGGGCATATCTCCGGGAAGATGCGGATGCACTACATCCGCATCCTGCCGGGCGACAAGGTGACGGTTGAATTGACGCCTTACGATCTGTCTCGTGCGCGGATCGTGTTCCGGGCGAAGTGATTTGAAAAAAGGGTATTATCATGAAAGTGATGGCATCGGTTAAGCGCATTTGCCGCAATTGCAAGATCATCAAGCGCAAAGGCGTCGTTCGCGTGATCTGCAGCTCGGATCCGCGCCACAAGCAGCGCCAAGGCTGACCGCGCGTTTGTTTGCGCTTTTTGTTTGAGGAAAAACAATGGCTCGTATCGCAGGGGTTAACATCCCGAATCACCAGCATACCGAGATCGGCCTGACGGCAATCTTCGGTATCGGCCGCACGCGCTCGCGCAGCATCTGCACGGCAGCTGGCGTGGAATTCTCGAAGAAGGTCAAGGACCTGACCGACGCAGACCTCGAAAAGCTGCGTGAAGAAGTGGGCAAGTTCATCGTCGAAGGCGATCTGCGCCGTGAAGTGACGATGAACATCAAGCGCCTGATGGACCTCGGTTGCTACCGTGGCGTTCGTCATCGCAAGGGCCTGCCGATGCGCGGTCAGCGTACGCGTACGAACGCACGTACCCGCAAGGGTCCGCGTCGTGCAGCGCAAGCGCTGAAGAAGTAAGCGGAACTGACAGTTACAGGAAAACGTAATGGCTAAGGCTTCGAACACCGCGGCGCAACGCGTTCGCAAGAAGGTTAAGAAGAACGTCGCTGAAGGCGTGGTTCACGTTCACGCGTCGTTCAACAACACGATCATCACGATCACCGATCGCCAGGGCAATGCACTGGCATGGGCGACGTCGGGCGGCCAGGGCTTCAAGGGCTCGCGCAAGTCGACGCCGTTCGCTGCTCAGGTTGCTGCTGAGTCGGCCGGTCGCGTGGCGATGGAATATGGCGTGAAGAATCTGGAAGTGCGGATCAAGGGCCCGGGCCCGGGTCGTGAGTCGGCAGTGCGTGCACTGCATGGCCTCGGCATCAAGATCACCGCGATTTCGGACGTCACCCCGATTCCGCACAACGGCTGCCGTCCGCCGAAGCGCCGTCGTATCTAAGAATGCTGCTGGCACGTTCGTGCTGGCGCATTTGCCTGTCGCCGCGTAGCGTCGACGGGCGTTGCTTTTTTGATTGACTAAGCCCACCGTTCGCCCCAAAGGGCGCGAACTAGCGCGGATTCCGGTCCGCGTGACTGATTGATAAAGGAATGCAAAGTGGCACGTTATATCGGCCCTAAGGCCAAGCTGTCCCGCCGTGAAGGCACCGACCTGTTCCTGAAGAGCGCGCGCCGCTCGCTCGCCGACAAGTGCAAGCTCGACAGCAAGCCGGGTCAGCACGGCCGTACCTCGGGCGCACGTACGTCCGACTATGGTACGCAGCTGCGCGAAAAGCAGAAGGTCAAGCGTATTTACGGCGTCCTGGAGCGTCAGTTCCGCCGCTACTTCGCTGAAGCCGACCGCCGCAAGGGCAACACGGGTGAAAACCTGCTGCAACTGCTCGAGTCGCGTCTCGACAACGTCGTGTATCGCATGGGCTTCGGCTCGACCCGCGCTGAAGCGCGTCAGCTGGTGAGCCACAAGTCGATCACGGTGAACGGCGTCGTCGCGAACGTGCCGTCGCAGCAAGTGAAGGCGGGTGACGTCGTCGCGATCCGCGAAAAGGCGAAGAAGCAGGCGCGTATCGTCGAAGCGCTGTCGCTGGCCGAGCAAGGCGGCATGCCGAGCTGGGTTGCAGTCGATGCGAAGAAGTTCGAAGGCACGTTCAAGCAAATGCCGGAACGCGCTGAAATCGCAGGCGACATCAACGAAAGCCTGATCGTCGAATTGTATTCGCGTTAATCCGATTGACGGCCGAGGTACCCCGATTGCGTTATGCAAGGAGGGGCCTCGGCTGTTTATTTTCTGGTTGTTACCGGTCAGCCTTATCGGTGTAACGAGCCGAGGGTATTGAAAAGGAAAGCCCATGCAAACCAGTTTGCTGAAACCCAAGATCATCGCCGTGGAATCGCTGGGCGAGAACCACGCGAGGGTGGTCATGGAACCGTTCGAACGCGGTTACGGCCACACCTTGGGCAATGCGCTTCGCCGCGTGCTGCTGTCGTCGATGGTTGGCTACGCGCCGACCGAAGTCACGATCGCTGGCGTGGTGCACGAGTATTCGACGCTTGACGGCGTGCAAGAGGACGTCGTCAACCTGCTGCTGAACCTGAAGGGTGTGGTGTTCAAGCTGCACAACCGTGACGAAGTGACGGTGACCCTGCGCAAGGAAGGCGAAGGCGTCGTCACGGCCGGCGATATCGAGCTGGCGCACGATTGCGAAGTCATCAACCCGAATCACGTGATCGCACACCTGTCGAAGGGCGGCAAGCTCGACGTTCAGATCAAGATCGAAAAGGGTCGCGGCTATGTGCCCGGCAACGTCCGTCGCTACGGCGAAGACACGGCCAAGATCATCGGCCGCATCGTCCTCGACGCATCGTTCTCGCCGGTTCGCCGCGTGAGCTACGCCGTTGAAAGCGCACGTGTCGAGCAGCGTACCGACCTCGACAAGCTCGTGATGAACATCGAGACGAGCGGCGTGATCACCCCGGAAGAGGCGATCCGTCAATCGGCCCGCATCCTGGTCGACCAGCTGTCCGTGTTCGCGGCACTGGAAGGCACGGAAACGGCTGCCGAAGCACCGTCGCGCGCACCGCAGATCGATCCGATCCTGCTGCGTCCGGTGGACGATCTCGAGCTGACGGTTCGTTCGGCGAACTGCCTGAAGGCCGAGAACATCTACTACATCGGCGACCTGATCCAGCGCACGGAAAACGAGCTGCTGAAGACGCCGAACCTCGGTCGCAAGTCGCTCAACGAGATCAAGGAAGTGCTCGCTTCGCGCGGTCTCACGCTGGGCATGAAGCTCGAAAACTGGCCGCCGGCTGGTCTCGACAAGTAAGCCCGGTTGTAGCCCGGCTGTAGCAGTAGTTGGCAAAGATGCGGATTTTCCTTTAAAATCCGCATCTTGCTTTTTTCTCTACCGGCCCGTGCACCCCAGAGGTGCGATAGAAGAGCTGGATCAAAACTTTGAATCAAGGAAACTGAAATGCGCCATCGTCATGGTCTGCGGAAACTGAACCGCACGAGCAGCCACCGTCTGGCTATGCTCCGTAACATGTCCAACTCGCTGATCGAGCACGAAGTCATCAAGACGACGCTGCCGAAGGCGAAGGAACTCCGTAAAGTCGTCGAGCCGCTGATCACGCTCGGCAAGAAGCCGTCGCTGGCAAACCGTCGCCTGGCGTTCAACCGCCTGCGCGATCGTGACTCGGTGGCGAAGCTGTTCGACGTGCTCGGTCCGCGTTTCGCGAACCGTCCGGGCGGCTACCTGCGCGTGCTGAAGTTCGGCTTCCGCGTCGGCGACAACGCACCGATGGCACTGGTCGAGCTGCTCGATCGTCCGGAAGTCGACGAAACGGAAAACGTGCAAGAAGCCGAGTAAGCTTCCGGTACGCAGCAGGATCCGAAAGGGCCGAGCAATTGCTTGGCCCTTTTTGTTTTTGGCGGCGCCTCGGCTGCGATCGATTGTCGCAGGCCGGTGCCGGCAGTGCCGCGCGGGCTGCGCTACGATATGCAGTTATTGGCGCGGGCCCCTCGATGGGGCGATTCGTGGCGGCGGAAGCCGGTAAAGGCCAGTCAGGAGGGCGCGTATGGTGGTGGTATTGATGCTGACGACGGTGCCGGATGCGGTGACGGCCGCGGCGCTCGCTGACGGCGCGCTCGACGCGCGGCTTGCCGCGTGCGTGTCGGAGCTCGGTGCGATCAAGTCGCGCTATCACTGGCAGGGCAAGGTCGAGACGGCCGACGAGATCCAGTTGCTGTTCAAGACGAGCCCCGTCCGCTCGCTCGAACTGGAGCGATTTATTCTCGCGCATCATCCGTACGAGACGCCGGAAATCGTCTCGTGGCAGGGGACGGCCACGGCCGCGTACGGCCAGTGGGTGACCAGCGAAACTCAACGTCTATTTCATGTTTAACGGTATGGCGCTTTCCGTGCGCGTGCGCGCGCTGCGGTTCCTCGCAGTCCTGATGTCGTTCATGTTCGTGCTGGGCGGCCTGTCGGTCGCGCGCGCGGCCGACGATTTTCTCGATCCGTCGGTCGCATTCAAGTTCAGCGCGAGCGAATCGCCGGGGCAGGTGGACGTCCGTTTCAAGGTTGCCAGCGGCTATTACCTGTACCGCGAGCGGTTCGCGTTCGCGGTGAAGGGCGGGCAGGCGACGCTCGGCGATCCGCAATTCCCGGCCGGCCATGTGAAGTTCGACCAGACGTTCCAGAAGGAAGTCGAGACCTATCGCGACGAGGTCGTGATTCATGTTCCGGTCAAGCAGGCGGCGGGGCCGTTCGAGCTCGCTGTGACGTCGCAAGGATGCGCCGACGAAGGAATCTGCTATCCGCCTGCGGAGCACGTCGTGAAGGTCGACGGCGCTGCGCTGGGCGCGGCCGCGCCGGTCGATCGCACGGCGGCTTCGGGCAGCTGGTTCGACAAGGTCACGAGCGCGGATTTCGCGCAGTCGCTGCTCGAGGGGCACGGTTTCTTCACCATCGTCGCACTGTATTTCGTCGCCGGCGTCGTGCTGAGTCTCCTGCCCTGCTCGTATCCGATGATTCCGATCGTGTCCGCGATCATCATCGGCCAGGGCACGCGCGCGACGCACGCACGCGGTTTCGCGCTGTCGCTGACGTACGTGGTCGGCATGGCGCTCGTCTATACGGTGCTGGGCATCGCGGCGGCGCTGGTCGGCCAGAGCCTGGGCGCATGGCTGCAGAACCCGTGGGTGCTCGGTGCATTCGGCGTGCTGCTCACCGCATTCGCCGTATCGCTGATTTCCGGCAAGGACATCGCGCTGCCCGAGCGCTGGCAGAACGGCGCGGCGGAAGCCTCGAGCGCGCGCCGGGGCGGCCACTTCGTCGCGGTCGCCGCGATGGGGGCGTTGTCGGCGCTGGTCGTCGGCGCATGCATGACGGCGCCGCTGTTTGCGGTGCTCGCGTTCATCGCGCACACCGGCAATGCGCTGCTCGGCGGCGCTGCGCTGTTCGCTATGGGGTTGGGGCTCGGCGTGCCGCTGCTCGTCGTCGGCATCGGTGCAGGTACGGTGCTGCCGCGCGCGGGCGCATGGATGGACGGCGTGAAGGTGTTCTTCGGCATCGTGCTGCTTGCCGCCGCGCTGTGGATCGTGTGGCCGGTGCTCGCGGGTGCTCTGAAGATGGTGCTCGCCGCATTGTGGCTGCTCGTCGCGGCTGCGGCGCTTGGCCTGTTTACGCCGCATGCCGGCGCCGCATCGATCTGGCGCCGTCTCGGTCGCGGCCTCGGTGCTGCGCTTGCGATCTGGGCTGCAACGCTGCTCGTCGGTCTTGCGGCGGGCTCCAACGACCCCGTGAAGCCGCTGGCCGTGCTCGCGGCGCGCACGGTTGCGTCGGGCGATGCGTCGGCAGCCGGTGCGGCGACCGGAGGGCAGGGGCCCGCGTTCGCGTCGGTGCGCTCCAGTCGCGAGCTCGATGCGCTGCTGAAGACGTCGGGTCAGCCCGTGATGCTCGACTTCTACGCCGACTGGTGCGTGAGCTGCAAGGAGATGGAGCATCTGACGTTCACCGATTCGCGCGTGCAGGCGCGGCTCGCGCAGCTTCACCTGGTGCGTGCCGACGTCACCGCGAACAATCCGGACGACCAGGCGCTGCTCAAGCGCTTCAACCTGTTCGGGCCGCCGGGCATCATCTTCTTCGATCGCAACGGCAACGAAATCGGCCGTGTGGTTGGTTATCAGGCGGCCGAGACGTTCCTGCGCAGCCTCGATCGCGCGGCGGTACCGACGGTGTGACGCGCGCTCGTCGGCGCACGGGCGGCCCGCTGCGCCGACCGGACGGTGCAAAAAAAACGGCGGGACACCGAAGTGTCCCGCCGTTTTTCCTTGTGCCGGCCGGCGCGCGGCTCAGCGCTGCGCTTTCAGCAGACGCGCGGCATCGAGCGCGAAGTACGTGAGCACGCCGTCGGCGCCTGCGCGCTTGAACGCGAGCAGCGATTCGAGCACTACCTTGTCGTGATCGAGCCAGCCGTTCATCGCGGCGGCCTTCAGCATCGCGTATTCGCCGCTCACCTGGTACACGTAGGTCGGGAAGCGGAACTCGTCCTTCACGCGGCGCACGATGTCGAGATACGGCATGCCGGGCTTGACCATCACCATGTCGGCGCCTTCGTCGATGTCGAGGCGCACTTCGCGCAGCGCTTCGTCGCTGTTCGCCGGATCCATCTGGTAGGTCATCTTGTTGCCCTTGCCCAGATTGGACGCCGAGCCGACCGCATCGCGGAACGGGCCGTAGAACGCCGACGCGAACTTGGCCGAATAGGCCATGATGCGCGTATGGATGTGACCGTCGCTTTCCAGCATTTCACGGACCGCGCCGATGCGGCCGTCCATCATGTCCGACGGCGCGACGATGTCGACGCCGGCTTCGGCCTGCGCACGCGCCTGGTCGACCAGGATCTCGATCGTGTCGTCGTTGATCACGTAGCCGTTCTCGTCGAGCACGCCGTCCTGGCCGTGGCTCGTGTACGGGTCGAGCGCGACGTCGGTCAGCACGCCGAGTTCGGGGAAGCGCTTCTTCAGTTCGCGCACCGCGCGCGGGATCAGGCCTTCCGGATTTGCCGCTTCGCGGCCGTCAGGCGTCTTCAGCGACGGCTCGATGGCCGGGAACAGCGACAGCACGGGCACGCCGAGTTCGACGCACTGCTCGGCGACATGCATCAGCAGATCGACCGACACGCGCTCGACGCCGGGCATCGACGGGACGCTCTGGCGTTCGTTGGTGCCGTCCACGACGAACACCGGATAGATCAGGTCGTCGGTGGTCAGGCGGTTTTCGCGCATCAGGCGCCGGGAGAAGTCGTCGCGGCGCATCCGGCGCGGACGGTGAAGCGGATGGAAGCTCATGGCGATTGGGCAGAAATCAGGGTAGTAAGAACCTTACGGAACCCTTAGGTCATTTTCGAGAGCGTTGGTATATGATAGCGATCGAGCGGCACGCGTCGCGTGCCGCTCCCCGCTTCTCCTCCCTGAGCGGGTGCCTGTCGTTATTCGATTAGGCTGTTTGACCCGCCGTTCAACGGCGGGTTTTTTTATGAGCCGGCCGAATCCGCAGGTGCCGTCAGGTGCGCACGGCCGGTCCCGGCCGCGCGTTGCCCGCTCATTGTGCTACAGGCTCGCTTTTTTCGTCGGCGACGGACGGCCGCACCCAGCTCTCGATCAGTTCATGGGCCTCGTCGAGCCCCGTGCGCTTCAGCGCCGAGAACAGCTGGACCGTCAGCTTGCCCTTCACGCCCTGGTCACGGTACGCGTCGAGTCCCTTCTGCGTGTTGCGCAGCGCGTTGATGCTTTCTTGCCGCGTCAATTTGTCGCACTTCGTCAGCAGCGTGTGGATCGGCTTGCCGGTCGGCGCGAACCACTCGATCATCCGGCGATCGAGGTCGGTCAACGGGCGGCGCGAATCCATCATCAGGATCAGGCCGCACAGCTGCGAACGCGTCGCGAGGTAGGACGACAGCAGCATTTCCCAGTGGGCCTTCGCGGCCCCCGGCACTTCCGCGTAGCCGTAGCCGGGCAGGTCGACGAGGTTCGCGACGGGCTCGGCGGCCGGGCCGACGGAGAAGTAGTTGATGTGCTGGGTGCGGCCGGGCGTCTTCGACGCGAAGGCAAGCCGCTTCTGGTTGCACAGCACGTTGATCGCCGTCGATTTGCCGGCATTCGAGCGGCCCGCGAACGCGATTTCCGGTTGTACCGTCGGCGGCAGGTCGCGCAGATGGTTGACGGTCGTGTAGAAGCGGGCTTGGTGGAGCAAAAAGGCCATGGGGGAAACCGGTGGGACGGGGCGGCGCGAGCCGCTTGGTGGAGGCGGGGTAGCCCCGATAGGCGCGGGAGCTTTCAGCGCGATATTGTACAATACGGCGGTTTTGCCGAAGGGCTGCGGGCGCCTGCCTCGCGCTTTTATGCAGCTTCTGCGGTAGACTGGTCGACGTCGTTTTTTGCAGAACCTCAAATTCCCACAAGACGAAACAGGGTGTGCGAATGAATCGACTGTGCAAGTCTCTGATGGTGCTTCAGGTTGCAGCAGGGTTCGTAGGTTTCGTAGCGGAGGCAAATGCGGCGGATGCGGCAAAGCCGGATCTGGACCGCGGCAAGGCGATTGCCGGGCAAGTTTGCGCGTCGTGTCACGGCGCGGACGGCAACAGCGCGTCGGGCAGTTTCCCGAAGCTGGCCGGCCAGCATCCCGACTATCTGGTCAAGCAGTTGAACGACTTCAAGGCCCAGCCGGGCGCGAAGGGGCCGGCGCGGACCAATCCGGTGATGGTCGGGTTCGCGAGCGCGTTGAGCGCGGACGACATGCGCAACGTCGCTGCGTATTACGGATCGCAGACGACGAAGCTCGGCACCGCACGCGACGCGGCGACCGTGCCGATCGGCCAGAAGATCTATCGCGGCGGCATCGCGGAAAAGGGTGTACCCGCCTGCGCGAGCTGCCACGGGCCGACGGGGCAGGGCATTCCGGTCCAGTACCCGCGTCTGTCGGGGCAATGGGCCGATTACACGGTTGCCCAGTTGACCGCGTTCCAGCAGGGTGTCGGCGCGCGCAACAACAACGAGGCGATGCATCAGATCGCAGCGCGTCTGTCGGACAACGAGATCAAGGCCGTCGCGGATTACATCGCGGGCCTGCGTTGACCGGACGGTCGCGAATGGAATGACCGGGCGCCCGAAGGGCGGCCGGCGTCAGAACAAGAAAAAGGGTGGGGCGCCGCGTGATTGCGGTTGCCTCGCCCTTTTTTGTCGGCACTCGCCGGGTCGTCCCCAGCGTGCTGACCGCCCCCTTGGGGCAGCGAACATAGTGAGCGTAGGGGCTGTTTCCCCTTAGTCGGAGTTTGAATGAGCGTTACCACGTCGGGGTTGCAGTCGAAGTCGGGTCAAAGTGCGTCCAGGCGCGCGATCGAGCTGCTGAGCTCGATGCGCTTCGCGATCGCGCTGCTGGTAGTGCTGTCGATCGCGAGCATCGTCGGCACGGTCCTGACGCAGGACGATCCGTATCCGAACTACGTGAACCAGTTCGGGCCGTTCTGGGCGGACATCTTCCGCTCGCTGGGCCTGTACAACGTGTACAGCGCCTGGTGGTTCATGCTGATCCTGATCTTCCTCGTCGTGTCGATCTCGCTGTGCGTGATCCGCAATGCGCCGAAGATGCTTGCCGATGCGAAGAGCTGGAAGGACAAGGTCCGCGAAGGCAGCCTGCGCGCGTTCCACCACAAGGCCGAATACTCGGCGTCCGGCACGCGCGCGACCGTCGCGGCCACGCTCGCCACGTTCGTCACCAAGGCCGGCTACAAGCACGTCGTGCGTGAAACCGACGGCGCGACGCTGATTTCCGCGAAGCGCGGCGCGCTGACGAAGTGGGGCTACATCTCCGCGCACCTTGCGATCGTCGTGATCTGTATCGGCGGCCTGCTGGACAGCAACCTGCCGATCAAATTCCAGATGTGGATGTTCGGCAAGAGCCCGGTCAACACGAGCGCGACGATCAGCGAAATCTCGCCCGACCACCGGCTGTCCGTGTCGAACCCGACGTTCCGCGGCTACGCGTGGGTGCCGGAAGGCCAGTTCGTGTCGACCGCGATCCTGAACCAGCCGAGCGGCTCGCTGATCCAGGACCTGCCGTTCTCGATCCAGCTCAACAAGTTCATCGTCGACTACTACACGACCGGGATGCCGAAGCTGTTCGCGAGCGACATCGTCGTGATCGATCGCGAGACGGGCCAGAAGATCCCGGCGCGCGTCGAGGTCAACAAGCCGTTCACGTACAAGGGCGTGTCGATCTACCAGTCGAGCTTCCAGGACGGCGGCTCGCAGATGGAGATGACGGCCTACCCGATGACGGGCGGCAACGCGAAGACCTTCGCGGTGAAGGGCACGATCGGCAGCACGGCGCCGCTGCAGATGCCGGGCAGCGACGGCGACACGATCGAGTTCTCCGACTTCCGCGCGATCAACGTCGAGAACATGGCCGACGCGAACGGCAAGCCGGACGTGCGCGGCGTCGCGAAGACGGCGTCGCTGAAGGAAGCGTTCGACGAGCGGCTCGGTTCGGGCGCGAAGACGTCGAAGCCGGTGCAGCTCCACAACATCGGCCCGTCGGTGCAATACAAGATTCGCGGCAAGGACGGCCAGGCGCGCGAATTCAATAACTACATGCTGCCCGTCGACATGGGCGGCACGCGCGTGTTCCTCGCCGGCGTGCGCGCGAGCCCGAACGATCCGTTCCGCTACATGCGGATTCCGGCCGACAGCCAGGATTCGATCGGCGAATGGATGCGCCTGCGCGCCGCGCTCGAGGATCCAGCCGTGCGTGCCGACGCCGCCGCGCGCTTCGCGCAGCGTTCGCTGCCGACGACCGAAGCGTCGCTGCGTGGCCGCCTGCAGGACAGCGCGTTCAAAGTGCTGACCCTTTTTGCGGCGAGCGACGACAGCATCGGCCGCGGCGCCGACGGCCAGCCGGTCGGCGGCTTCCAGGCGGTGGCGACCTTCATCGATCGTTCGGTGCCGAAGGCCGAGCAGGAGAAGGCGGCGAGCCTGCTGCTGCGCATGCTCGAGGGTTCGATGTGGGAGGTCTGGCAGATCGCGCGCGAGCGCGCCGGCGAGCCGGCTGCCCAACAGGGCGCCGACACGATCCGCTTCGTGCAGAACGCGATCAATGCGCTATCGGACAGCTTCTTGTATGGATCGCCGGTCTATTTGCAGCTTGACTCCTTCAAGCAGGTGCAAGCTTCGGTATTTCAGTTGACGCGCGCACCCGGCAAGAATCTGGTGTATCTTGGCAGCCTGCTGCTGGTCGCCGGCATCTTCTCGATGTTCTACGTGCGCGAGCGGCGCCTCTGGTTCTGGCTCAAGGATGCCGGTTCGGGCGTCGATGTGGTGATGGCGATGTCCACGGCCCGCAAGACCTTCGATTTCGAAAAAGAATTCGTGCAGACGCGCGACGCGGCCGGCGCCGCCTTGCGCGCCGCACCGCGCGACGCCGCGCCCGCCGGTGCGGCAGCGACTGCCCGTCCGCCTGCCGGCGGCGATTCCGAGAATTCCACCCGGTAACATCATGGATCTCACGCAAGTTTCCTCTTCCCGTTCGGGGCCGGTTCAGGCCCCGAATCCGGCGCCGTTGTTCGACGACCGTCCGTTCCTCGCGCGCCTGTCGGTCATCGACTGGCTGTTCGCACTGGCACTCGTGGTCGGCGCGGGCTATGCGTTCGTGCATTACAACGAACACATGAATTACTACGACAAGGCGGTGATGATCGGCACCGTGCCGGCGCTCGTCGTGCTCGGCTGGCGCTGGAAGCCCGCGCGGCTG
>NZ_QTQH01000034.1:0-50461 GCF_003853805.1 Burkholderia sp. Bp8994 | reverse complement strand
GACAGGAATATGAATCACTTCATAAACCTGACTTACTTTAGTGTGAGACTCTTGATACTTTCGCTATCTGATCCGAAGATCAGCTCGCTGCCATCAAGCGCCCACACTTATCGGCTGTTAATTTTTAAAGAGCATTTCTGCGAGGACCCGGAGGTTTTCTCAGCAGCGCTGCGTTTTCAGCAGCAGAGAAGCGAGATTATGAACCGCTTTTTTTCAGTTCGTCAACAACTTTTTAACTACTTCGTTGCGACGGCTGGGGTTCAACTTCCTGCACCGCCGAGGCCGCTACGACCCGCCCGACAGCACCGCTTCCCTTCTTCTCCCGCGCTGCGTTTCCGTTAGCGCGAAAGAGGCGTGATTCTAAGCACCTGCCGGCAATCGCGCAAGGGGTTTCGTGAAAAATATAAGGCCCCGCACGCTGCCGCGTGCGGGGCCTTATATTGCGAGGCCTTATATGGATGCAGCCGAATCGTCAGCTCACGCGCACCTGGCGCGCCACGATCTCGATATAGTGATCGAGATCCGGCGTCGCCTTGCCCTCTTCCTTGGCCGCATCGTCCCAGCGGCGCAGTCGCAGCGCGTCTTCCGCGAACGGGCGCTGCAGGAATGCCGCCGTCTCCGCTTCACTGAAGATGCCGCCCTGCAGCGCGAGGCTGCGCACCGAATCCGGCGACAGGCTCTCGAAGTAGCCGGCGTCCGTGCGGCACAGGCAACGCTTCGCGTCGACGTGCAGCCGGATCGGCTCCAGAACCGCGTCCGAAAACAGCGGCCGCAGGAACGGCAGCACGTAATACTGATGCAGGTCGTCGATCCCGCGCGCGCTCGGCGTCTCGCCCTGCCGATTCAGCAAATGCCCCAGGTCATGCAGGAACGCCGCCGCGACCAGCGCCTCGTCGGCACCCGCCTCCTCCGCCAGCAAGCCGCTCTGCAACGCATGCTCCAGCTGCGTGACCGGTTCGCCGCTGTACGCGACATGGCCGTGCTCGCGATACAGTCCGTCGATCTCTTCCACCGTCAATGCCATCCGCTCACTCCCAAGGCAGCGAAAACGTCTTCAGGTTCGTGAAGCTCTTCATCGCTTCCTGAACGCCTTCCTTATAGCCGAGCCCCGAATCCTTGATCCCGCCGAACGGCGACAGCTCGATCCGGTATCCGGGCACCTCCCAGACATTCACCGTCCCGACGTTCAGCTCGTTCACGAACCGCACGACCGCGGCCGTACTGTCCGTACAGATACCCGACGACAGCCCGAACGCCGTCCCGTTGCTGATCCGGATCGCGTCGTCGATCGTGTCGAACGCGATGACGGGTGAAACGGGGCCGAAGGTCTCCTCGCGCACGAGCGTCATCGACGGATCGACGTTGTCGAGCACGGTCGGCGAATAGAGCGCACCGCGCCGCACGTTGCCGGTCAGCAGGCGCGCCCCCTGCGCGACCGCCTCGCCGACCCGGGCCTCGAACAGCCGCGCCGCGACGTCGTCGATCACCGTGCCCATTTCGTTTGCGGGATCGAACGGATCGCCGTACTTCCAGGCGCGCGTCTTCTCGACGAGCAGCTCGGTAAACGCCGGCGCGACCGAGCGCTGTACCAGGATCCGCTTGACGGCCGTGCAGCGCTGCCCCGAATTCCGGTACGAACCGAGCACGGCCAGGGATGCCGCACGTTCCAGATCGGCATCGTCGAGGACGATCAGCGGATCGTTGCCGCCCAGTTCCAGCACGATGCGCCGGTAGCCGGCCCGCGCGGCGATCGCCTTGCCGATCGACACGCCGCCCGTAAAGGTAATCAGCGATGCATGCGGATGCGTGACGAGTTCGTCCGCGATTTCGCGCGGGTCGCCGGTCAGCACCTGCAGCATCGGCTCCGGCAAACCGGCTTCATACAGCAGGTCCGCCAGATAAAACGCCGACAGCGGTACCTTCTCCGACGGCTTCACGATCACGCGGTTGTTGGTCGCGATCGCCGGCGCGATCTTGTGCGCGACCTGGTTCATCGGGTGATTGAACGGCGTGATCGCGACGATCACGCCGTCGAGCGGCTGGCGCTGCGAGAACACGCGGCGCGCCTTGCCGTGGGGCGTCAGGTCGCACGAGAAGCTCTGCGCGTCGTCGCGCAGCGCTTCGACCGACGCAAACTTCAGCACGTCGGCAACGCGACCGATCTCGTAGCGCGAATCCTGTTTCGACAATCCCGACTCGAGCGTGATCAGGTCGGACGCCTCCTCGGCACGCTCGCGCAGCAGCGCGGCCGCGCGCTCGAGGATCTGCGAACGCTCGTAGCGCGTGAGCGCGGGCCGGTATGCCATCGCGTAGTCGAACGCGGCGCGCACATCGTCGACGCTCGCCAGCGGCGCCGTACCGACGCGCGTGCCGGTGTACGGATCGGCGACGTCGAGCACACGGTCGCGCGTCGCGCGCGTGCCGCACCAGCGCAGCGTCTCGGCGCGGAACGCGGGGTGATCCTGTCGAGGGTGAGCCATCATGTCGCGACCCGATTCAGCACGAAATCGAAGACGTCGAAGTTGCGCGGACGACGTGCAGGGTCGTCCCGCTCGATCCGACGGTTGAACAGCAACGGCACCTCCTGCTCGGACACGCCGCCGTGCGAACGCAGCGGCACGGTCAACCCGGACAAGTCGTGTTCGCGCTCGCGCGTGCCGAGCGTCATGTCGCGCCGCGCGATCACGACGAGATCCCCGATCCGGTCGGCCGGCAGTTCGAAGCGCGCGGCCGCTTCCGCGTTGTCGAGTACGAGCTCGACGCCGTCGAGCCCGCCGACGCGCCACATCGCTTCGACCCGGTCGACGCCGGGCGCCAGGTAGACGGTTGCGAACGAGCCGAGCGCGCCGTGGTGCACGACGTACGGATCGGTGATCGGCAAGATCACGCGTGCGGCCCGCACACCGAACCAGCCGTCGAACGCGTCCTGAAGATAGATCACGTTCGGGCGACCCGTGGCCGGATCGTGCTTCGCGTTCATCCCGTGGTCGGCCGTGAGCCCGATCGCCCAGCCGAGCGCATCGAGCTGCGCGAGATAGCCGTCCATCATTGCGTAGAACGCGTTCGCGCCGGCACTGCCCGGCTCGCACTTGTGCTGCACGTAGTCGGTGGTCGACAGATACATCAGGTCGACCTGGCGCGTCTGCGCGAGCCGCACGCCGGCCGCGAACACGAATTCGGACAATGCCGCGCTGTACACGTCCGGCGACGGCAGGCCGACCCAGTCGAGCACGTCGACGATCCCGTTTTCCGCGAGATTCGCCTGCGCGGCCTTCTCGGCGGAAAAACAGATGCCGTTCATCTGCCAGCCGAGCAGCCGGCGCAGCTTGTCCTTCGCCGTGACGACGGCCACCCGCGCGCCGGCGTCGGACGCCGCCGCGAGCAGCGTGCCGGCCCGCAGGTAGGCCGGGTCGTTCATCATCACTTCGGCGCCGCGACCGCCGTCGGCGGCCGGATCCCAGAAGTAGTTGCCGCAGATTCCGTGGACCGACGGCGGCACGCCGCAGACGATCGACAGGTTGTTCGGGTTGGTGAAGGTCGGCACGACGCAGTCGGCGCGCCACGCGGTGCCTTGCGCGATCATCCGGCCGATGAACGGCGCGACGCCCGCTTCCACCGCACGCTCGAGATAGTCGTACTCGCAGCCGTCGACGCAAATGACGACGGTCGGTTCGACCGGTAGCCGGTGGCGTCGGCCGTTGACGTCGACGGAACGTCCCGCGAGATCCGCCGAACCCTTGCCCGCGGCCGATTGCTCGCCGGGCTGTCGCAATGCGAACGCGGCGTTCATGATGCCGCCCGCTTGCCGCGCGGCACGCGCGCGGCGATCAGCAGCAGCGCCGCGAGCGACGCGCCGAGCATCAGCAGCGACAGCGCCGAGGCGGGCAGGTAATAGCCGCGCTCAACCTGGCCGATCACGACGATCGGCACGGTCGCGAAACCCGGCGGGTAGACGGTCAGCGTCGCGCCGAGTTCGCCGAGCGACAGCGCGAAGCCGAGCGCGAGGCTCGCGCGCAGCGCCGGCACGAGCTGCGGCAGCAGCACGCGGCGCAGCACCATCGCGGGCGGTGCACCGAGGCTCGCCGCCGCTTCGCGCAGCACGGTCAGCTCCGGACGCAGCGCGGCGGCCGCGCAGCGATAGCAGAACGGCAGGATCAGCGCGAGCTGCACGAGCACGACGATCGCCGCGGAGCTCGACAGGTCGAGCGGCTTCTGGTGATACGCGATCAGCACCGCGAGCCCGAGCACGACGCTCGGCACACCGTTCGGCACCATCACGAGCGCGTCGACGACCGCGCCGAGACCGCGCCGGTCGCGCCCCTCGAGTGCAAGCGCAAGCCACAGCCCGAGGATCGTGCCGATCGCCGACACGCCGAAGCCGATTTCGAGGCTCGTCAGCAGCGCGTCGTATTCCGGCGACCCGAGCCGCTCGAACCAGCGCAGGCTGTAGCCGGCCGGCAGGATCGTGCCCGACCACTGCGTCGACACGCTCGACAGCGCGACGACGATGACCGGCAGCACGAACAGCCAGAAGCAGGCGAACGCGGCCAGCGCGAGCGCGGCGCGCGACGCATGCTTGAGCAGCGTGTCGCTCCAGCCGATCCGATGACGCGGCACGGCTTGCCCGATATGGAATTCAGCGGACATCGTTCCCTCCCGTCGCACGCCGGTTCACCCGGCGATAAACCGTATAGAGCGCCAGCGACAGCGCGAGCATCACGACCGCGCCGGCCGACGCGGTCGGCAGGTCGAGGTCGACGGTCGCGCTGCTGTAGATCGCGACCGGCAGCGTGACGAGCCGCGCGCTGCCGAGCACGAGCAGGATCCCGAACTCGTTCAGCGTCAGCAGGAAACACAGCACCGTGCCGGCGGCGATGCCCGGCCACGCGATCGGCAGCACGACGCGGCGCGCGAGCATCCAGCCGGACGCGCCAAGGCTGCGCGCCGCTTCGATCAGGCGCAGGTCGAGCGTCGCGAACGACGCGAGCGTCGGCCGCACGACGAACGGCGTATAGAACACGGTCTGCGCGAGGATCACGCCGCCGATGCCGAACAGGAAGTCGAGCGGCGGGTTCTCGAGATGGAACAGGTGCTGCAGCGCGATGCTGATCGAGCCTTGCGAGCCGTACAGGAAGATCAAGGTGAACGCGACGAGGAACGACGGGAACGCGACGTACAGTTCCAGGAAGCGCGTGACGAGCGACGCGCCCGGGAACGGCTTGAAGAACAGCAGCGCGGCCAGCAGCACGCCGAGCACCGATGCGGTGCCGGCGCTCGCGAACAGCACGCCGACCGTCGTCAGCAGCACGTTGCGCGTATCGGGGTTGCCGAAGAAGGTCCGGTATGCGGCGAAGCTCAGCCCGTGATCGCCGGACACGCTCAGCAGCACGAGCCGCACCAGCGGATAGACGACGAGCGGGCCGAGCACGACGATCGCGAGCGCGGCGAGGTGCAGGTCGCCCATGCGCTTGCGGCGCCGCGCGGCGGCGGCATGCGCGGCGGCCGACGCGAGCACGTGCGGCGGCAGGCCGGCTTCAGGGCTCGATAAGGACGACATCGTCTGCCTCGCAATGCAGGGACACGCGCGCACCGCGCTCGGGAGCCGCGCCGCGGCCGCGTTGCATCGTCACGCGCACGGGTTCGTCGGGCGCCGCGTCGATCATGACCGCGATCGACAGGTCCGCGCCCTGCCATTCGACCGACGACACCGTGCCGTGCAGGCCGCCCGCCGCGAGCGGCATCACGGTCAGCCGCTCGGGGCGCACGCACGCGACCTTGCCGCGCACGTCGTGACGCGGGTCGCCGAGCGGGAAGATCACGTGCGGCGGCAGCAGGTTGGCCAGGCCGAGATAACGCGCGACGTAGCCGTCCCGCGGCGCGTCGTACAGCTGCTGCGGCGTGCCGAGCTGCGCGATGCGGCCGTCGCGCATCAGCAGCGCGCGGTCGGACAGCACGAGCGCGTCGTCGCGGTCGTGCGTCACGCAGACGACGGTCAGGTTCGGCAGGCGCTCGTGCAGCGCCTTCAGTTCGCTGCGCACCGATGCGCGCAGATTGGCGTCGAGCGCCGACAGCGGCTCGTCGAGCAGCAGCACGTCCGGCTCGATCACGAGCGCGCGCGCCAGCGCGACGCGCTGCTGCATCCCGCCGGACAGTTGCGCGGGCAGATGGTGGCCCGCGTCGCCGAGTTGCACGAGCTTCAGCGCGTCGGCGACGCGGCGCGTCACCTCCGGCGACGCCATGCCGCGTGCGCGCAGCCCGAATGCGACGTTCTCGAACACCGACAGGTGCGGGAACAGCGCGTAATTCTGGAACAGCAGACCGAGGTTGCGCTTGTGCGGCGGCGCATGGGTCAGGTCGCGTCCGGCCACGGTCAGCGTGCCGGTCAGGCCGTCGGCCTTCACGAACCCGGCGATGAAGCGCAGCAGCGTGGTCTTGCCGCAGCCGCTCTTGCCGAGCACGGTCAGAAATTCACCGGCGCCGATCGACAGCGACAGATCTTCCAGCACCGTGCGTGCGCCGTAGCGCACGCTCAGGTGCTCGATCTGCACGCCGCCCGGCGCGCCGGACCGCAGCGTTGCTTGCGGTTCGGCGGCGCCGAATGCGCCGGGATGGGTCAGGGTGGTTTCCACCGGGTTCATCCTCTTGCTCACTAATACAGGCAGCGTGCGCCGATCACTTCGGCTTGACGACGTCGAGCTGCTTGCCCGAGCTGCCGATCACGTCCTTCTTCCAGCGCTCGATCCACACCGGCTTCTTCGCCATCACCTGGGTCCAGTCGACCGGGATCAGCTTCACGCCCGCGATCGCCTTCTTGACCGCCTCGCCGTTCTTGCCGGCCAGCGGCACGTCCGTGCGGCCCGGGATGCCGTACATGTCCGGCACCTTCGACTGCACGTCGGTCGACATCAGGTAGTCGATCAGCTTCTTGCCGGCGTCCTGATTCGGGCCGCTCTTGATCAGGCCGATGCCGTACGGCAGCTGGAACGTGGTCGGCTGGTCGCCGTCCTTCGCGGCCAGGAAGATCGGCTTGACGGACAGCGCGCCGTGCTCGGCGTCGTCGAGGTCCATCTGCAGGTCGCCGTTCGCGACGCTGATCTCGTTACGCGACAGCAGCACATTCAGGTAGCCGGTGCCCTTCGTGTGGAACTTCACGCTCTGCGACAGCTTCGCGAGGTAGTCGAACGCCTTGTCCTCGCCCATCAGCGACGTCGTCAGGATCAGCACGGCCATCCCGTCGCCGGCGGTCGCCGGGTTCGAGTACGCGACCTTGCCCGCGTAGGCCGGCGACAGCAGGTCGGCGAACGTCTTCGGCTGGTTCTTCACGACGTCCGGGTTGATCGCGAACGAGAAGTAGTTGTTCACGAACGTCGCCCAGGTGCCGTCTTCCGCCTTCGCGATCGCCGGCACGTTCTTGTAGTTCACGCTCTGGTACGGCTGCAGCAGGCCCATCTGGCCGGCTTGCTGGATGAACGGCGGCAGCGTGACGATCACGTCCGCCTTCGGCGAATTCTTTTCGATGTTCGCGCGGTTGACAACCTCGCCGCTGCCCGCCGTCACGATGTTGACCTTGACGCCTTCTTTCTTCTCGAACGCCGGCAGCACATCGCGATAGAGGTTCTCGAGACCGTCCGCCGTATACAGCACGACCGCGTTCGCCGCGTGCGCGGGCATCGCGGCACCTTGCAGCAGACCGGCGGCGCAGGCGGCCAGCGCGAGCTTGCGGAACGCGCCGGCAGCGGCGCGCGAGGAATTCTGCAGTGTCATCTCACTTCTCCGTAGGCGGAACACCAAACGGCCGGGGCACGATCCGGCTCCTTTCAGTCGGACAGACCGACAACCGGCCCGTCTCGCTGCCGCGCTGCAGGTGGTCTCGCGCGGCAACCGAAGGATCACAGCGTTCGATGACAACGCCGTGACGTGTGCCACAATTTCCAAAAAATGACACATTTTGCCAATATCATGCAAGTCATTCAGAAATGCCGCCCTGGCGTTTCATCCGACCTTTGCTGGAGAAAAATCATGTCGGACCCGATTCTGCTCACGCCCGGCCCGCTCACCACGTCCGCCACAACACGCCACGCAATGCAACACGACTGGGGCTCGTGGGACGCCGCTTTCAATCAACTGACGGCGAGCGTCTGCGCGGATCTCGTCACGATCGCGCGCGGCGGCGACGCATACGTGTGCGTGCCGATGCAAGGCAGCGGCACGTTTTCGGTCGAAGCCGCGCTCGGCACGCTGGTGCCGCGCGACGGCGTCGTGCTGGTGCCGGACAACGGCGCGTATTGCGCGCGCATCCTGAAGATCCTCGGCCGGCTCGGCATCGAGTCGATCGCGCTGCCGTTCGGCGAGAACGCGGCGGTCGACCCCGGCGCGGTCGAAGCCGCGTTCGCGCGCGAGCCGCGCATCACGCACGTCGCGCTGGTGCACCTGGAAACAAGTGCCGGCATCCTGAATCCGCTCGACGCGATCGCGGCCGTGTGCCGGCGGCACGGCAAGCGGCTGATCGTCGATGCGATGAGTTCGTTCGGCGCGCTGCCGATCACCCTGGCGGACAGCGGGATCGACGCGCTGATCTCGGCGAGCGGCAAATGCCTGGAAGGCGTGCCGGGGATGGGGTTCGCGATCGTGCGGAGCGCTGCGCTCGACGCGTGCGAAGGCAACTCGCGGTCGCTCGCGCTCGACCTCCACGATCAGTACGCGTACCTGTGCAAGACGGGCCAGTGGCGCTTCACGCCGCCGACCCACGTGATCGCCGCGCTACGCGCCGCGCTCGACCAATACCTGGCCGAAGGCGGCCAGCCCGCGCGCGGTGCGCGCTATGCGGAAAACTGCCGGACGCTGGTCGAATCGATGCGCGCGCTCGGCTTCACGCCGTTCCTCGACGCCGGTGTGCAGGCGCCGGTGATCGTCACGTTCCATGCGCCCGACCATCCGGCCTACGATTTCCGCCGCTTCTACGACGCGGTGCGCGACGCGGGCTTCATCCTGTATCCGGGCAAGCTGACGCAACTCGAGACGTTCCGCGTCGGCTGCATCGGCGCGATCGATGCCGGCGACATCCGGCGGGCGGTCGCGGCGATCGCACAGGCGGTCGAATCGCTCGGGATCACGATGCGGCACGCGTGAGCGCGGCGGCCTGAACCGCTTCGCAGTCGCGAGCGGATACAAAAAAGCCCGGCGACCCACAGGTCGCCGGGCGAACGCACCGAGAGTGCGTGGAGCCGGTGCTTACAGTTCGATCCGCTTGATGTCGCCGACGACGAAGATGTACGACAGCGCACCGATCAACGCGATCACGCCGATGAACACCAGCGCACCGACGAACGAGCCGGTCGATGCGACGATGAAGCCGACGACGAGCGGCGTAATGATGCCGGCCAGGTTCGCCGCGAAGTTGAAGATGCCGCCGGTCACGCCGAGCAGGCCGTCCGGCGCGATGTCGGACACGAGCGTCCAGCCGAGCGCGGCCATCCCCTGCGCGAAGAACGCGACCGACATGATCGCGATCACGGCTTCGTTGCTTTGCACGTAGTTCGCGAGAATGATCGTCGACGCGAGCAGCAGGCCGGCGATGATCGGCAGCTTGCGTGCGAGGTTCGCGGACTTGCCGCGGCGCAGCAACCAGTCGGAGAAGATCCCGCCGAACATCACGCCGACCGACGCGGCGATGAACGGCATGATCGCGAAGAAGCCGATCTTCAGCCAACCCATGTGGCGCTCGGTCGCGAGATAGGTCGGGAACCAGGTCAGGAAGAACACGAGCGTCGAGTTGCCGGCGAACTGGCCGAGGCAGATCCCCGCGAGCTGGCGCTTCTTCAGCAGCTGGCCGGCCATCGCCCAGCTGAACTTGGCCTGGGCGGGCTTGCCGCCCTTGTCGCCGTCCTTGCGCGCGCCGTGCACGAGACCGCCGCCCGCTTCGATGTACGCGAGTTCTTCCGAATTCGCGGCCGGATGGTTGCGCGGCTCGTGATAGAACTTCCACCAGACCAGGCCGAACACGATGCCGACCCCACCGACGACCCAGAACAGCGAACGCCAGCCGAACGCACCCATCAGCGCGAACAGCACGGGGCTGAAGAACGCGAGACCGATGTACTCGCCGACGGTGTAGGTGCCGGTCGCCATCGCACGTTCATTCTGCGGGAACCACGTCGCGACGACGCGGCTGTTGGTCGGGAAACACGGCGCTTCCGTCACGCCGAGGCCGAGCCGGCATGCGAGCAGCGTCCCGACGCCGGGCACGAAGCCCTGCAGGAGCGTGCACAGCGACCACAACGTCATCGACCAGTAATAGGTGATCTTGCTGCCGAAGCGGTCGAGGAACAGGCCGCCGGGCACCTGCATCGCGACGTACGTCCACGAGAACGCAGAGAACATGATGCCCATCACGGCCGCGTTGATGCCGAGCTCCTTGGTGAGCTGCGGCGCAGCCACCCCCAGCACGGTACGGTCGAGATAGTTGATCATCGTGCCGATCGCGAGCAGCGCGAGGATCTTGTAGCGCGCCGAGGTCCGCCGGACCGTACCGGCCGCCGCGGGCGCGGCGTTCGTGTGGGTGGTGTGCTGCATGGTTGTCTCCTGGTCTATTTTTCAGCTGGTCGCTAGAAGGGTCAGCGTGCGACGAGCGACTGAAAGTGTTCGAACATCCGCTCGTCGTCCGGCGTTCGTCCGGTGAAGATCTCGAACGCATCGACGGCCTGGTACACGGCCATCCCGCCGCCCGGCAGCGTCGCGCAGCCGGCCGCGCGCGCGGCGCGGATCAGTTCGGTTTCGAGCGGGAAATACACGATGTCGGCGACCCACATGCCCGCGCGGAGCAGCTCGGCCGGCAGCGGCAGGCCCGGATGCTTGGCCATGCCGGTCGGCGTGCAATGGATCAGGCCGGTCGCGGCCTGCATCGCGGCCGCGAGATCGCTGCCCGGCGTGACCCGGGCGGCCGGGAAGCGCTGCTGCAGTTCACCCGCGAGCGCGGTGGCGCGCGTGCCGTCGACGTCGAAGATCGTCATGTCGGCGGCACCCATCTGCAGCGCCGCATGCGCGACGGCCGCACCCGCGCCGCCCGCGCCGAGCTGCACGACACGTTCGAGCGACGCATCGGGCAGCCCGCGGCGGAACGACTTCGCGAAACCCGACCAGTCGGTGTTGTGGCCGATCCGCTTGCCGTCCTTGAACAGCACGGTGTTGACCGCGCCGAGTGCGCGCGCGTCGTCCGACAGTGCGTCGAGGTGCTCGATCACGCGCTGCTTGCAAGGATGCGTGATGTTGAGCCCGTTGTAGCCCATCCGCTGCGCGGCATCGAGCAGTTCCGGCAGCGCGTCGGCGCTCACGCCGAGCACGTCCAGATCGATGCGCCGGTACACGTAGCCGAATCCCTGGCGGAAGCCTTCTTCCTCGTGCATCGCGGGCGACAGCGAACCGCCGATGCCCTGGCCGATCAGGCCGATCAGAAAAGACGGGCGGCTCATCGTGCGGCTCCTTGGGCAAAAATGGTCGACAGGCGCTGCAGCGCGAATACGTAGCCTTCGGTGCCGCAGCCGCAGATCACGGCTTCGGCCACCGCCGACACATAAGAGTGGTGACGGAATGCCTCGCGGCGATGCACGTTCGAGATATGCACCTCGATCACGGGTTTCGCGATCGCGGACAGCGCGTCGGCCAGCGCGACCGACGTGTGCGTGTAGGCGGCCGGATTGATCACGATGCCGTGCGTGTCGTGACGCGCGGCATGCAGCCAGTCGATCAGCTGGTGCTCGGCGTTCGACTGGCGGAAATCGATCTCCAGCCCGAGCCCGTCGGCCGCCGTGCGGCAACGCTGCTCGAGGTCGGCGAGGGTTTCCGCGCCGTAGATATGGGGCTCGCGGGTCCCCAGCAGATTCAGGTTCGGGCCGTTCAGCACCAGCACCTTGTGCTTGCTCATGGTGTTTCTGCTCCTAAAACAGGGGCGAATCGCTAGTCGACTTCGCCCTCTGACGTCAAGATTTGGCGCTAGTGTGCGCTTGCGCAAGCGCAATGTCTTTTCGGGTTTTCGCTAATTTGTACCACCTAGTTAGTTTGTATAATTTCACTCACTCCCCTAGTAAATTCGGGATATGGCGCTCACCGGTAATTCAACGACTGGTTCATTCCGGCCCGATCCGGCCGACGCCACACCCCGCTCATCCGCAGGATTCGCCCATGCAGCGCTCGATCGCCACCGTGTCACTGTCCGGCACGCTCGCCGAGAAGCTCGCCGCCATCCAGGCCGCCGGCTTCGACGGTGTCGAAATCTTCGAGAACGACCTCGTCTACTTCGACGGATCGCCCGCCGACGTGCGGCGCATGGCCGCCGATCTCGGCCTCGACATCGTGCTGTTCCAGCCGTTTCGCGACTTCGAGGGCGTGAGCCCGGCCCAGCTCGCCCGCAATCTCGACCGCATCCGCCGCAAGTTCGACGTGATGCACGCGCTCGGCACCGACCGCATCCTGGTGTGCAGCAGCGTGTCGCCCGACACGATCGCGGACGACGCGCTGCTGGTCGACCAGCTCGGCGCGCTCGCCGAAGCCGCGCGGCAGGCGGGCGTGGTCGCCGCGTACGAGGCGCTCGCGTGGGGCCGCGTCGTGAACCGGTACGGCCATGCGTGGCAGCTCGTGAACGCGGTGAACAACCCGCACCTCGGCCTCGCGCTCGACAGCTTCCATACGCTATCGCTCGACGATTCGCCGGACGCGATCGCCGACATCCCGGGCGACCGGATCGCGTTCGTGCAGATCGCCGATGCGCCGAAGCTCGCGATGGACGTGCTCGAATGGAGCCGTCACTACCGCTCGTTCCCCGGCCAGGGCGACTTCGACCTCGCGCGCTTCACCGCCCGCGTGATCGAGTCCGGTTACAAGGGGCCGCTGTCGCTCGAGATCTTCAACGACGGCTTCCGCGCCGCGCCGACCGCGATCACGGCCGCCGACGGCCACCGCTCGCTGCTCTATCTGGAAGAACTGACGCGCGCGCGACTCGCGCAGGACGGCCGCGCGCCGGCCGCCGACCAGCCGCTGTTCGCGCCGCCGGCACCGCCCGCGCACGTCGGGTTCCAGTTCATCGAATTCGCGGTCGACGCGCAGGCGGCGGCCACCGTCGGCGAATGGCTCGGCCGGATGCGGTTCCGGCTCGCAGGCCGTCATCGGTCGAAGGACGTGACGCTGTTCCAGCACGGTGCCGCGTCGATCGTGCTGAACGCCGAGCGCGACTCGTTCGCCGACGCGTTCTTCCAGCAGCACGGGTTGTCGCTGTGTGCGTCGGCGTTCCGCGTCGACGATGCGAAAGTGGCATTCGAGCGCGCGGCCGGCTTCGGCTACGCGCCGTTTTCCGGGCGCGTCGGCCCGAACGAGCGCGTGCTGCCGGGCGTGCAGGCGCCGGACGGCAGCCTCGAATACTTCGTCGACGAGACGCCGAACGCACCGACGCTGTATGAATCGGATTTCGTGCTGACCGACATCGACGGCCCGAGCGAGGTCGGCCCGCTGACGGGCATCGACCACGTCTGCCTCGCGCTGCCGGCCGACGCGCTCGACACGTGGATCCTGTTCTTCAAGACCGCCTTCGGCTTCGAGGCCGAGCGCAGCTGGCTCGTGCCCGATCCGTACGGCCTGATGCGCAGCCGCGCGGTGCGCAGCACGGACGGTTCGGTGCGCATCGCGCTGAATGCGTCGGTCGACCGTCATACGGCCGTCGCCGAATCGCTCGACCGCTATCACGGCACAGGGCTGAACCACGTCGCGTTCCGGACCGACGACATCGTGAAGACGGTCGCCGCGTTCGCGGCCGACGGCGTGCCGTTCCTGCGGATCCCGCCGAACTACTACGACGATCTGGCCGCGCGCTACGCGTTGCCGGACGAGCTGATCGACACGCTGAGCGCCCACCACCTGCTGTACGACCGCGACGAAAACGGCGGTGAATTCCTGCACGCGTATACCGAGCTGGTCGATAACCGCTTCTCGCTCGAAATCGTCGAGCGGCGCGGCGGCTACGACGGCTACGGCGCGGCCAACGCGGCTGTGCGGCTCGCCGCGCAGGCCCAGCGCAGGAAATAAGGGAGCAGGCAATTTCGTCCAGGGGTCGAATCGAATGAGAAAAACACGACGACCCTGCGACGCGCGCCGCGCGACCGCACCATCGTGGTGAATCCCGCCGCGGCGCCCGCCCGGCAAGGCCGGCCGCCGGCGGCCGGAAACGGCCGCCCGGCGGGCGTTACATCCGGTAACGCACACCGCACCGCAACATCCGCGCGACCCCGGCGGTTTTAAGAATCGCTTAAGTCTCCGACGGCACCATCCGCAACCAGTACCCGACGGATATCCCGAAAAGGAGGACAGCGATGAGCGCCGTAGATGCACCCGCGGGCCGCCCGGCCGCCCCCCCAGTGAAAAAGACGATGCTGCGCCGTTTGCTCAGCCATCATGAAATCGCGACGCTGCTCGTGCTGCTGCACGCACCGATCGGCGCGAACGCCAAACCCGAATTGCCCGCGCTGCAGGAAGCCGGCCTCGTCGAGATGATCAAGCTCGATGCCGACACGGCGCCGAGCTTCCGGCTGACCGAAGACGGCACGGCCGTCCTGAAAGGGCTCGGCTACCGCTGAGCCGCCGCACGCCGAATCCCGTCTCGCCCCTTCAGATCCGCCGGCCCGGCCGGCGCGTCACTTCACCCTGCCCGGTCCTGCAGCATCAGCCGGTATTCCGTCGGCGTCACGCCGACCGTCGCCTTGAACTGGCGCGTGAACGCGCTGTGATCCGTATATCCGCATAGCGCCGCGACGTCGGTCACCTTGTCGTGCGTGACCAGCAGCGCCGTGGCCGCATCGAGCCGCGTCTTCAGCAGCACCTGGCGCGGCGTCAGGTGAAACACCTTGTGGAAGTAGCGCTCCAGCTGCGCGACCGACATCCCCGCCATCTGCGCGAGCTGCTTCAGGTTCAGCGGCTGCACGTAGTGATCCTGGATGTGCTGCACCACGTCGGCGAGCTTGCTGTAGGCTGGATGCGAGCCCTCGTGCGCCTTCAGGTCGCGCGAGATGCCCGCGAGGCCGACCACCTTGCCGGCCGCGTCGCGCAGCGGCTCCTTGCAGGTCAGGCACCAGCCCGGCTGGCGGCCCGGATACAGATGCAGCTCGAGCTGGTCCATCAGCTGCTGGCCCGCGGTGATCGTCGCCATGTCCTGCTCGAAATAGGTCTTGCCGAAGCGGCGCGGAAACACTTCGTCGGTCGTCTTGCCGAGCAGGTCGCGCTTGTCCTTGTAGCCGCAGCGCATCGCCAGCGTGCGGTTGACGAGCGCATAGCGCCCGTTCGCGTCCTTCACGAAGAACGCGACGTCGGGCAGCGCATCGAACACCGGCTCGAGCAGGCGGAAGTGCGCGAGCATCGCGCCGAGATCGGCGTTGTCGGGCTGGTAGCGCAACGTATCGGACAGGCTCATGGGCGGTGCGGCAAGCAAGGTCGTCATCCCGGCATCTGCGAAGGGGGTGGCTGATGGCGTCGATTATAGGAGCGCCGTCTCGAACGCGTCGTGGCGATCGGGCGGCCCGGCGAATGGCGGCAAGCGCAACCCGCCGTCGCTCGGCACCGATCGGGCGATTCGCATGGGCCGGCAAGCACGTCATGCGCCGTGCGGTTGTGCGCGCAACCACTGCGCCGCACGCACGTCCGGCGGGCACGATTTCGCATCGGCAGGTTGCCTGGCGTCGCGCACGGCCGGCGCTGCCGACGCTATCGGCTCACCCCGCCGGCGCCGAGACTACGCGCGCCCGAACCCGCCATCCTAAAAATGCCGGCGTGTCGCGTCTTGGCGCGTTTGCGCACTCGTCATGACGATTTCAGCATATATCAGGGTTATCGACGATATGCCGAAATCGTCGCCGCCCGCGCTCCGAACGCGCAAGACGCGCGCATTTTCGCTACCTAGACTTCGATCAACGGTTACGAGACGACATCCCGCCGCCGCCGCGCACGCCGATTCCGGCACAACCCGCGCAGCGCATGGCACACCCCGCACGGCTTTCGGAAAGGCCTGCAACCCGATACGTCTCGCCCGGTTTACCGCGCCGGCCAGCTGGCCGGCGGCGGCCCAACCATGCCATCAAGGGGAAGTGAAAGTGAAGCTGAAGGTATCGCACGTCGCGCTGGCTGCTGCCTGCGCACTGTCGGGCGCACACGCCATCGCCGCCGACGTCGTCAAGATCGGTTTCGCCGCACCGCTGACGGGGCCGCAGTCGAACTACGGCTCGGACATGCAGAAGGGCGTGCAACTCGCGATCGCCGATTTCAACGCGACGAATCCGACGATCGGCGGCAAGCCGGTCACGTTCCAGCTCGACTCGCAGGACGACCAGGCCGACCCGCGCACCGGCACGACGGTCGCGCAGCGGCTGATCGACGACAACGTCCGCGGGGTCATCGGCCACTTCAACTCGGGCACGAGCATTCCGGCGTCCGACCTGTACGATCGCGCGGGGCTGCCGCAGATCTCGATGGCGACGTCGCCGCAATACACGGCGCGCGGCTACAAGACGACCTACCGGCTGCTGACGAGCGATGCACAGGCCGGCCGCATCGTCGGCACGTATGCGGTGAAGACGCTGCACTTCAAGCGCATCGCGATCATCGACGACCGCACGGCCTACGGCCAGGGCATCGCCGACGAATTCGCGAAGGCCGTGCAGGCCGCGGGCGGCACGATCGTCAAGCGCGACTTCACGAACGACAAGGCGCTCGACTTCTCCGCGATCCTGACCAACCTGAAGGGCATCAACCCGGACGCGATCTTCTACGGCGGCGGCGATGCGCAGTCGTCGCCGATGATCCGCAAGATGCGCCAGCTCGGGATGAAGTCCGCCTTCGTGACCGGCGAGATGTCGCGCTCGCCGACGTTCCTGAAGGTCGGCGGCGACGCGGCCGAAGGCGCGATCGTCTACATGGGCGGGCTGCCGAAGGAAAAGATGCCGGGCTTCGCCGGCTACGCATCGCGCTACAAGGCACGCTTCAACGAAGACGTGATCACCTATTCGCCCTACTCGTACGACGGCACGATCGCGCTGCTCACCGCGATGAAGGACGCGAACTCGACCGACCCGAAGGTCTATACGCCGTATCTCGGCAAGGTGTCGATCAAGGGCGTGTCGGCCCCGAGCATCGCGTACGACGCGAAGGGCGACCTGAAGGATGCGCCGGTGACGATCTACAAGGTCGAGCACGGCGCGTTCAAGCCGGTCGACACGATCGCCGGCAACTGATCGCGCAGACCCTGTCACACGCGGCGCGGCAAGCGGTGCTCCCGCCTGCCGCGCCGCGTGCGTTTCGGGCTCGACGAAGTTCGAAGCATGCCTCGGCGCGGCCCCGCGCGCGCGCATTTCGCGCTCCTGTAGAATCCCCCCACCCGCTTTGACGCTTCGT
This sequence comes from Burkholderia sp. Bp8994, assembly GCF_003853805.1. Classification (NCBI taxonomy): domain Bacteria; kingdom Pseudomonadati; phylum Pseudomonadota; class Betaproteobacteria; order Burkholderiales; family Burkholderiaceae; genus Burkholderia; species Burkholderia sp. Bp8994. Next base: position 33,040 of record NZ_QTQH01000034.1, on the reverse strand, counting down.
CTGCGTCGTGCCCCATCCCGGTGCGACGGTGCGTGTCACATGCCCCATCCGGCATTCGACGCACGCTCGACGACGCAGGCCGCGCCTTGCCAGTCCATGCCGATAGCGGGTTCTGGAGACGCAGCACCGACAACTACATTCGAAAACCGATCGTCCTGACCATGCAAGCTTCCGAATTGAGCGGCGTGCCTCGCGCCGCCGAACGCGCGCTCACGCGCAGCGACTACAAGACCCTTGGCCTTGCCGCACTCGGCGGCGCCCTCGAGTTCTACGACTTCATCATCTTCGTGTTCTTCGCACCCGCGATCGGGCAGCTGTTCTTCCCGCACGACATTCCCGACTGGCTGCGCCAGTTGCAGACGTTCGGCATCTTCGCGGCCGGCTATCTCGCGCGCCCGCTCGGCGGCGTGATCATGGCGCACTTCGGCGACCTGTTCGGCCGCAAGCGGATGTTTACGCTGAGCGTGCTGATGATGTCGGTGCCGACGCTGCTGATGGGCCTGCTGCCGACCTACGACTCGATCGGCATCCTCGCGCCGGTGTTGCTGCTGCTGTTCCGCGTGCTGCAGGGCGCGGCGGTCGGCGGCGAAGTGCCGGGCGCATGGGTGTTCGTGTCGGAGCACGTGCCGTCGCGCCACATCGGCTACGCGTGCGGCACGCTGACCGCGGGCCTTACGGCCGGCATCCTGCTCGGCTCGCTGGTCGCCGCGGGCATCAACAGCCGTTACTCGGGCGCCGAAGTCACCGCATTCGCGTGGCGCATTCCGTTCCTGCTCGGCGGCGTGTTCGGCCTGTTCTCCGTGTACCTGCGCCGCTGGCTGCACGAGACGCCGGTGTTCGCCGAGATGAAGGCGAAGAAGGCGCTCGCGGCCGAGATTCCGCTGAAGGCCGTGCTGCGCGACCACGGCCGCGCGGTGATCGTGTCGATGCTGCTCACGTGGATGCTGTCCGCGGCGATCGTCGTCGTGATCCTGATGACACCCGCGCTGCTGCAGAAGCAGTTTCACCTGACGCCCGCGACCACGCTGTTCGCGAACAGCGTCGCGACGCTGTGCCTGACGGCCGGCTGCATCACCGCCGGCTCGCTCGCGGGCTGGATCGGCGCGAAGCGCGTGCTCGGCATTGGCGGCCTCGTGCTGGCCGCGTGCTATTACCTGCTGTTCGCGCAGGTCGCGGCCGACGCGTCGACGCTGCCGCTGTACTACGGGATCGCCGGCTTCATGGTCGGCACGATCGGCGCGGTGCCGTTCGTGATGGTCAAGAGCTTCCCGCCCGTCGTGCGCTTCTCGGGCATCTCGTTCTCGTACAACGTCGCGTATGCGATCTTCGGCGGCCTCACGCCGGTGATCGTGTCGCTGATGATGAAGTCGAATCCGCTCGCGCCGGTCGTGTACGTCGCGGCGATCTGCGTGCTCGGCGCGATCGCCGTGCAGTTCTCGAAGGATGCGAAGGACCCGAAGGACACGCGCTGAACGTCGGCGCGCACGCGCCCGCTGGATGAACAAAGGGCCGAATCCCGCGGCGTGCGGGATTCGGCCCTTTTGTTTGGGCTTCAGCGCGGCGACGTGCGCGCGTCGCGCCGTTCAACCGGGTTCAATTCAGCGCAGCGCGCCGTACGACGAACTCGGCCGGCGCAGCGCGTCGATGCTTGCGCCGCCGGCGCCGGTCACGAACAGCAGCAGGAAACCGCCGGCGATCGCGACGTTCTTCCAGAAGTGGATCACCATGTCGTGCTGGACCGCGGCGTCCGTCGCGTCCCAGAAATTGTGTCCGACCATCGCGGTCGCGATCGTATAGAACGCCATCAGCAACGCGAGCGGCTTCACCTTGTAGCCGACGATCAGCAGCAGCCCGCCGAGCGCTTCGATCGTGACGACGACCGGCCCCGTCACCTGCGGATAGGGCACGTTCAGCCCGTGCAGATAGCCGATGAAATCGCTGTAGCCGAGCAGCTTCATCACGCCGCCCCACAAGAACAACGCCGCCAGCGCCAGGCGCGCGAAAAAAATGACGCCGGAATCGACGGAACGCGTCATGCCTCTCTCCTCGTATGCAATTCGGCCGTCCGCACGAGGCGTGCCCGTGCGGTTCGGGGTCGCGCGGCCCTGCCGGGCCGGCGGCAAATGGGCCAGCATAGAGGGTCTTTCCGCGGTGTCCAAGAAAAAGGTTGTAGCAAATCTTTACACTGCGGCGGTCATTCACGCGCGGCGGCACCGCGAAACACGGTGTTCGGCCCTGGCGGATAGATAACGGAACAGGCCCTAACCGGCGTCGCTCAACAGCACGCCTTTCTTGAAGATGAAACAGCCGTAGCCGCGCGACTCGCCGGTGACGATCACCGCATACGCCTGCTGCGCGCGCTCGTAGAACGCGAAACGGTCGACGCCCGTGAGCGGCACCGCGCGCCCTTCCGCACGATCGATCTCGGCCTGCACTTCGCGCTGCACGGGCGGCACCGCGGCCGGATCGCCGACGACTTCCATCCGCCAAGCGGGTGTGTCGACGAACGTGTCGAGCGGCAGCACCGATAGCACCGCGCGCGCGACGCGCGCCGAGTCGGCGCCGTCGATGCGCAGCGCGCGGCCGACCACCGTGTGCTCGGCGACGGATTCCGCCGGAAAATTCGCATCGCAGATCACCACTTCATCGCCGTGGCCCATCGCGCGCAGCGCGTGCAGGATGTCGGCGTGCAACAGCGGATCGAGATTCTTCAACATGTGGGAAAGGCTCCGGGATCGGGAACGAATTGCATAACGTTACCCGATCCCGGCCGCCGCCGGGCATGCGTCGCTCGCATCACGACGCCGCGGCCGGCATTTCGTCGATGAAACCCGTGACCGACTTCAGGCGGCCCGACGCATCGACCGTGCCGAAGTCCGAACCTTTCACGACCGCCGCGCCGTCGGGCGACACGAGCGCCCACGAGAAGCGCAGGTGCTGGCCGAACCCGTCGACGTCGGTCGTGCGGCGAAAGCGATACGCGGGGAAACGCTCCTGCACCGCGGCGATCATCGTCTCGATGCCCGCATGGCCGTCGCCGGCCATCAGCGGATCGCGATAGGCCGCGTCGCTCGCGTAGGTCGCATCGATCAGCGCGCGCCGGCGTGCGGCGTCGGGTTCGTTCCAGGCATCGAAATAGCGGTCGATCAGGTCGGCGTGAGCCGACTGGGCGGTTTCGGCGGTGTTCATGGCGAGGCTCCTTGTGTCGATGGGGGGACGATGTCGCAAACGTTTCGTGTTCGCGTGCCACCATCGTCGCCGGCCTCGCGTGGGCGGTCGATTACGTGCGAGGTAAGGAATTCGTGCCGGCCGCGGAAAATACGCATGCGCCGAACCGCGAACCCGCCGCCACCATCAAAAACGGGCGCCCGAAGGCGCCCGCATCGCATCGTCTGCCGCCGTCGCGGCGCGCGTCAGGTCACCGGCGCCGGATTGAACAGCGTCAGCGCATTCGCGAGCTTCCATTGCTCGGCCCACGTGCGGCGCTTGCCGCTCGCGACGTCGAGCATCAGCCGGAACAGTTCCCAGCCCACGTCCTCGATCGACGCCGCGCCAGTGGCGATCTGCCCCGCGTCGAGATCCATCAGGTCGTGCCAGCGGCGCGCGAGATCGCTGCGCGTCGCGACCTTGATCACCGGCACCTGCGCAAGGCCGTACGGCGTGCCGCGCCCCGTCGTGAAAACGTGCAGGTTCATTCCCGCCGCGAGCTGCAGCGTGCCGCAGATGAAGTCGCTCGCGGGCGTCGCCGCGTACAGCAGCCCCTTCTGCCGCGCCCGGTCGCCGGGGCGCACGACGCCCGCGATCGGCGCGCTGCCCGACTTCACGATCGAGCCCATCGCCTTCTCGACGATGTTCGACAGGCCGCCCTTCTTGTTGCCGGGCGTCGTGTTCGCGCTGCGGTCGACGCGGCCGCGCTGCAGGTAGCGGTCGTACCAGTCCATCTCGCGGATGATCTCGCGGGCGACGTCCTCGTTCGCCGCGCGCGACGTGAGCTGCGCGACGCCGTCGCGCACTTCCGTCACCTCCGAGAACATGATCGTCGCGCCCGCCCGCACGAGCAGGTCGGCCGCGAAACCGACCGCCGGGTTCGCGGTGAGCCCCGAGAACGCGTCGCTGCCGCCGCACTGCACGCCGACGACGAGATCCGACGCCGGGCAGGTTTCGCGACGGCGGCGGTTCAGCCGCTCGAGATGCGATTCGGCCATCTTCATGATCGAGTCGATCATCGAGTTGAAGCCGACGTGCGCGGCGTCCTGCAGGCACACGACGCCGCCGTTTTCCGGCGCGCCGTCGGCCGCCACTGGAATCGAGCCCGGCGGCAGCAGGCGCTCGGGCTGCAGCTTCTCGCAGCCGAGGCTCACCGTCATCACCTCGCCGCCGAAGTTCGGATTCAGGCTGATGTTGCGCAGCGTGCGGATCGGAATGTCGGCATCGGGCGCATCGATCGCGACGCCGCAGCCGTATGTGTGCTCGAGCCCGACCACGTCGTCGACGTTCGGGTAACGCGGCAGCAGTTCGTCCTTGATCCGCTTCACCGCATGCTCGACGACGCCCGACACGCATTGCACGGTCGTCGTGATCGCGAGGATGTTGCGCGTGCCGACCGAGCCGTCGGCATTGCGGAAGCCCTCGAACGTATAGCCTTCGAGCGGCGCCAGCGGCGGCGCGGCACGCGTGGCGAGCGGCAGGTCGTCGAGCCCCGGCGGCTCGGGCATGCGCATCGTGCGCTCGTTGACCCAGCTGCCGCGGCGCAGCTCGACGAGCGCGTAGCCGATCACGACGTTGTAGCGGACGATCGGATCGCCGGCCGCGAGGTCGACCAGCGCGACCTTGTGCCCTTGCGGCACGCCTTCGCGCAGCGTCAGGCCGTCGGCGAACGTCGCGCCCTCGGGCAGGCCGCCGTCGTTGACGACGATCGCGACGTTGTCGTCCGGATGCACGCGGATATAAAGCGGGGAAGCAGTCATCGGAATTCCTGGGAGGCTACCGGTCAAATCGTTAGTCATCATATGACATTCGACACCAAGCCGCGATGCTGCGTAAACCCTTATCCGGAAAGACCCTATCTCTCGCCGGCCGGCAAACCGCTTGCGCCGCGCTTTTCCGCGTTGTACGATGACATACAACGACATCGCCAATATGGCCCGGATGCCGTACCCGACGAACCCATCAGCACTCGCGCTGGACGGACGACCCAACCATGACTTCACCGCAAGAACTCAAACAGATCATCTCCCACGGCCTGCTGTCGTTTCCGCTGACGGATTTCGACGCGGACGGCAGCTTCCGCCCGGCCACCTATGCCGAGCGTCTGGAATGGCTGGCGCCGTATGGCGCGACCGCGCTGTTCGCGGCCGGCGGCACCGGTGAATTCTTCTCGCTCACGCAGCGCGAGTATTCGGACGTGATCCGTGTCGCGACGGAAACCTGCAAGGGCAAGGTACCGATCCTGGCCGGCGCCGGCGGCGCGACGCGCGTCGCGATCGAATACGCGCAGGAAGCCGAGCGCCTCGGCGCGAGCGGCGTGCTGCTGATGCCGCACTACCTGACCGAAGCCAGCCAGGAAGGCATCGCCGAGCACGTCGAGCAGGTGTGCCGCGCGCTGAAGATCGGCGTCGTGGTGTACAACCGCGCGAATTCGAAGCTGAATGCCGACATGCTCGAGCGCCTCGCCGATCGTTGCCCGAACCTGATCGGCTTCAAGGACGGCGTCGGCGAAATCGAGAGCATGGTCACGATCCGCCGCCGCCTCGGCGACCGCTTCGCGTACCTCGGCGGCCTGCCGACGGCCGAAGTCTACGCGGCCGCGTACAAGGCGCTCGGCGTGCCGGTGTACTCGTCGGCCGTGTTCAACTTCATCCCGAAGACGGCGATGGAATTCTACGAAGCGATCGCGAAGGACGACCACGCAACGGTCGGCCGCCTGCTCGACGAGTTCTTCCTGCCGTACCTGAAGATCCGCAACCGTCGCGCGGGCTACGCGGTCAGCATCGTGAAGGCGGGCGCGAAGCTCGTCGGCCACGACGCCGGCCCGGTGCGCGCGCCGCTCGTCGACCTCACCGACGCCGAAATGGCCGAACTCGACGTGCTGATCAAGAAGATGGGGGCGCAGTAAGCGGCAGGCTGACCAACGGCACGCGATCCGGTGCGTGCCGGCCCGCGCGGGACCGGCGGTTCCGCCCGGCGCCTCCCTTTCGACGGCCGCCCCGTGCTTCGCGGGCCGGCCGTTTTCATTACATCTGTGCGATGGTTCCGACGATCCGGTAGCGCAGGCTGCCGAGCCTGAGACGGGTCGCGGCGATATCGGTGCCGGCCGCCGACCGCCGGAAGCGCGTGTTCGGATCGTCGGCGAGAATCTGATCCAGCACGTCGGGATCCACGACCACATCGAAAAACCGGCCGAGCGTGAGCGTCGCATACTGTTTCGCGGTCGCGAGCTGGCTGTTGGCCTGCATCAGCGCCTCGGTGCGCAGGCCCGGATCGCGTTCATCGATGCTGCGGCGATGCTTCAGCGCAAACACCAGCGCCTCCATGTCCAGCCGGAACCGCTTGACGGCCTGGCCGAACCTGAGCGAATGCGGATCGGCGCCGGTGACGGGCCGCCCCTGATTGATCGTCACGTCGAATTCACTGCCGCCCAGGTCGCGCTGCAATTCGAACAGCGCATTGGCCAGCACGCGCCCTTCGCTGGTCTCGCCGATCTGGGTGCGCACCGATTTCGCGACGTCGCCGATCGCTTTCCACAATCCGGCCGCGAACAGGTGGTCGCCACGCTTGCTGATATTCATCGGAGGGCTCCTTGTTGGTTTTTGTCGGTCTCTCAGGCTCGCCTGCGGACCGGCGGGTCCGAGGCCTCGCTAATGTAGGAGAAATTCCGGCGGCGTGGAAGCCGCCATCCATCTCGTCAAGGCGGCGCATCATGAGAAGCATCATTCGATGCCCCCCGCTCTCTAATCGAGCAAAACCGGCCCTCCATCAAAAAGGCGGCGGGGTACCCGTGGGCACCGTGCGCCGCCTTGTTTCAACCTTGCCGGAACGCGCCCCTCCCGGGACGCGGCCTTCAGTCGTCCTGTGCCGTCACTCCGCCTTCCCGTCCCGCAGCCGCGGAATGTCGAGCGGATTGCTTTCCTGCAGCCCTTCGGGCAGCAGGTCGTCCGGGAAGTCCTGGTAGCACACGGGCCGCAGGAAACGGTCGATCGCGGTCGCGCCGACCGACGTGACGGCCGGGTTCGACGTCGCCGGGAACGGCCCGCCGTGCACCATCGCATCGCACACCTCGACGCCGGTCGGGTAGCCGTTGACGAGCAGGCGCCCGGCCTTGCGTTCGAAGATCGGCAGCAGGCGGCGCGCGAGCGGCTTGTCGTCAGTGTCCAGTTGCAGCGTGGCCGTCAGCTGGCCCTCGAGTGCGTCGAGCACGCGCGCGACTTCGTCGAGATCGCGGCAGCGCACGATCAGCGACGCCGGCCCGAACACCTCGTGGCCGAACGCCGGTTCGGCCAGGAACGCCTGCGCGGCGACTTCGTACAGCGCGCCGCCTGCCTGGCATTCGGTCTGCGCCGCCTCGCCCGCGCCGATTTCGCGCACGCCCGGCAGTTCGGCCAGCTTGCCGCGGCCGCTGCGATACGCGTCGGCGATGCCGCGCGTCAGCATCACGCCGGCCGGCTTCTTCGCGAGCGCCTGTGCGGCGACGGACTCGAAGCGATCGAGATCGGGGCCGTCGACCGCCAGCACGAGACCCGGGTTCGTGCAGAACTGGCCGGTGCCGAGCGTCAGCGAATCGACGAAGCCGGTCGCGATCGCGTCGCCGCGCGCGGCCAGCGCGGCCGGAAACAGCACGACCGGGTTGATGCTGCTCATTTCCGCATAGACGGGAATCGGTTGCGGGCGCGCGTTCGCGAGCTGCACGAGCGCCATGCCGCCCTGCCGCGACCCGGTGAAGCCGACGGCCTGGATCGCCGGATGGCTGACGAGCGCCGCGCCGATCACGCGGCCGGGGCCGATCAGCAGCGAGAACACGCCGGCCGGCATCCCGCATTTCGCCACCGCCGCGCGGATCGCGCGGCCGACCAGCTCGGACGTGCCGAGGTGCGCCTCATGGGCCTTCACGATCACCGGGCAGCCGGCCGCGAGTGCCGACGCGGTATCGCCGCCGGCCACCGAGAACGCGAGCGGGAAGTTGCTCGCGCCGAACACGGCGACGGGCCCGAGCCCGACCTTCTGCAACCGCAGGTCCGAGCGCGGCAGCGGCGTGCGCGCGGGCTGCGCGGGATCGATCGACGCGGCGAGGAAGCGCCCGTCGCGCACGACGCGCGCGAACAGCCGGAGCTGGCCGACGGTGCGGCCGCGCTCGCCCTGCAGCCGCGCGACGGGCAGGCCCGTTTCGGCGTGCGCGCGTTCGACCAGCGCGTCGCCGAGTGCGACGATTTCGTCGGCGATCGCCTCGAGAAACGCCGCGCGGGCCGCGAGCGGCTGCGTGCGATACGCGTCGAAGGCGTCGCGCGCGAGTTCGCACGCGCGCTCGACATCGGCCTGCGTCGCGACGCCGAAGGCCGGCGCATCGATCGGCGCGCCCTTCGTCGGGTCGAACGCGCGCAGGGTACCGGCCGAGCCGGCCACCGCGTCGGCGCCGATCAGCATCTCTCCAGTCAGTTGCATGGGTGTGCTCCGTGGTTCGGGAATGGTTCGCTCATTGTAGCCCAACAGATATGATGTCTGCTGACGACATGGCGATATCCCCGTCGCGCCACAGTTACTCGACCGCAGGCCACAAACCCTTATCCATTCGGCACAAGCAGGAAATTCTTGCCTCTCCTTCGGCCGTCCGAAGGGAAAACCCGAGGTGTGCGCACGCCCTCGTTGCAGGTAAGTTTTGGCTCATGTCATACGACGACATATATTAAGCATTCAGTCGGCGCACCTCTAGAGATCTTCCGATCAAACTCGCCGGCAGCGCGCGTGCCGCACCGCCGTGCGCTACTGGATCCGGGCGCCGCTGTCCGTCGTCACGACGCTCAACGATGCGGACCGCACGACGCCGTCGGTCACCGGCATGCCGATCCGCAAGGCGTTCGGCATGATCCGGTGACGACGGGCCGGATCTTCCCGGCGCTCAGCCGGGCGTACGTGCTCGCGCAACTGCCGAGCGGCCGGTTCCCCGATTCGTCGATCGAGTTGCCCATCGGGCGCAGGCAGCGGGCAGCATCGGCGCTGCACACCGATCCGGAATGCTTACCTCGCAGGTAATGCCCGGCGCGCGCGGGATTGCCTATCATCTTCGTCATGAACTCGACCGCCACCCTCCAATCGCTGCCCCCGTCCGCCGGCCGCGCGTCCGGCATCGGCTCGCTGCTGCGCACCTGGCGTCAACGCCGCCGCCTGAGCCAGATGGCGCTCGCGCTGGAGGCCGAGGTGTCCGCGCGGCACCTGAGCTTCGTCGAATCGGGGCGCGCGCAGCCGAGCCGGGAGATGGTGCTGCATCTCGCCGAGCGCCTCGACGTGCCGCTGCGCGAGCGCAATGCGCTGCTCGTCGCGGCCGGCTATGCGCCGCTGTTTCGCGAGCGGCCGTTCTCCGATCCGCAGCTCGATGCGGCGCGCCAGGCGGTCGAAGCTGTGCTGCGCGGCCACGAGCCCTACCCGGCGCTCGCCGTGGATCGCCACTGGACGCTGCTCGCCGCGAACCGGATGCTCGGCGCGCTGGTCGCGCAGGCCGATCCGGCGCTCCTGCGGCCGCCCGTCAACGTGTTGCGGCTGAGCCTGCATCCCGACGGCCTCGCGCCGCGGATCGTCAACTGGCACGAGTGGCGCGCGCATATCCTGCACCGGCTGCAACGGCAGATCGACGCGAGCGGCGACCGCACGCTGCATGCGCTGCGCGACGAACTCGCGAACTATCCGGCACCGGCCGGCCAGCCCGCCGACACGCAGGCACGCGCCGACTACGCGGACATCGCGGTGCCGCTGCGGCTACGCACGGCAGCCGGCGAACTGACGTTCTTCAGCACGACGACGGTGTTCGGCACGCCGGTCGACGTCACGCTGTCGGAACTCGCGATCGAGGCGTTTTTCCCGGCGAATCCGGAGACGGCGGACGCGATGCGCGCGCTGGCGGACGCGTTGCCGGCGCAGTGAGCATCGTCAACGACGCTCGAACGCCAGCTTCACGCCCAACCCGAGCAGGACCGCGCCGCTCGCCCGGTGCATGCGGGTCAGGATGCGCGGATTGCGCCGGATCGACGTCGACAGCAGGCCGGCGAACAGCGCGACCGGCCCCTTGACGAGAAACGTCAGGCCGGCAAACGTCGTGCCGAGCACGAACAGCGACAGCATCGGATGCGCGGCGCCCGCGGGGACGAACTGCGGCAGGCACGCGAGATAGAACAGCGCGACCTTCGGATTCGACACGTTGGACAGCGCGCCTTGCGCGAAGCGCATCAAGCAGACGGTGCGTCTGCCGATCCAGGCAGGACGCTACGTATAAAGCGACGCCAGCGGCAGTTCCCCCGTCAGCGCGAACCGGCCGACGTCGCGCAGCCGATAGTCGAGCGGATCGTGCAGCGTATGCGTGCGCGCGTTGCGCCAGAAGCGGTCGAGGCCGAGCGACGCAGCCGTTGCACGTGCGCCGCACGTGTCGAACAGCGCCTCGCCGTTCTCGAGCGCCGCGCGCTGCGCGACGATCTTCGCATCCGACACCGCGAGTGCCACCTCGGCCCGTTCGTCGGCCGTCAGCGCGTCATGCCGCGACCATGCGCGCTGCAACGCGACGGCCGCGCGGTCGGCGAGCGCCGCCGCCGCGACCGCCTGCACGCGCATGTCGCCGAAGCGCTGCAGCGTATAGGGATCGTCGCTCGCCTGCGCGACACCCGCGTTGATCCACGGCCGGCCGTGCTTCAGCACGTAGTCGCGCGCCTCGGCCAGCGCGCCTTCCGCGAGCCCGACGAACAGATTCGTCAGCACGAGCTGCGACACCAGCGTGCGCAGCGTCGCGCGTGGCGTCGGCGGTGTCTCGGAGCGGTGCAGCACCTCGTCCGGCGCGAGCGTCACACCGTCGAAGCGCACGCTGCCGCTGTCGGTCTGGCGCTGGCCGATCGGATCCCAGTCCTCGTTGACCGTGATCCCGTCACGATCGGTCGGCACCACGCCGAACACGGCGCGGCCCGTTTCCGGATCGTGCGCGGACACGGTCATCCGCTGCGAGCCGCGCGTGCCCGAACAGAAGCCCTTCACGCCGTCGAGCCGGTAGCCGCCGTCCGGCGTGGCGGTCGCCGCGAGCCGCGTGTCGAGCGGATTGACCGCATTGCCCCACCACCAGCGATGCTCGACCGTGCCGCGCAGATAGCGTTCGCGCTGCGCCGCGCTGCCCCACACGTCGACGCTCACCACCTGCAGGATCTGGAACCCGACCAGATGCGCGAGCGCGCTGTCGACGCGCGCGATCCGCCGGATCGTGTCGTAGATCGCCGGCCACTCGGCTTCCTGTCCGCCGAATTCGCGCGGCACCGCGAGCGTCAGCAGGCCCGCGTCGGCGAGCCGCTGCTTCTCATCGGCCGCGTGACCGCCCGCGCGGTCGCGCTCGGCAGCCGTCGCACGCAGCGCGTCGATCGCACGCGCCAGCGCATCGGCGTCGAGCGCGCATGCGTCGGTTTCCGGCGCCAGCGTCGCCGGGCCGCGGGGATCGTTCATGCGACGGCTTCCTGTGCAACGGTTTCGTGCGCAACGATTCCGCCCGACAACGGCACCAAGGCGCCGAGCCGGCGGCCGGTCAGCCGCGACAGGATCTCGCGCCGCCAGTCGTCGTAGATCGCGCGGTATTCGGCGATATCCGCACCGAACACGTGCGCGGTTTGCGCGTATTCGTCATGCAGATAACCGTCGAGCCGCGCCTGGGTTTCCTCGTCGGCCGCGATCACGCGGTCGACCAGCGCGTCGCGCTCGGCGGGCGGCAGCGCGTTCAACGTGTCGAACCACCACTGGACGATCTGCACGCGATGCCACTCCTCGTCCGGACGGATCCGGTTCTCGCCGTGCTCGCGCATCGCGCCGTCGGCGATGCGGCCGGTCTTGCGCTGGATCCACAGCTTCGCGAGGATGTGCAACTCGTAATGCCATTCGAACGCGAGAAAGCCCGCAACGTCGCGTACCGCGATGTCGCCGATGCGTTCCCAGTGCGCGGCGACGAGCCGCTCGACCTCCGGCAGCGGATCGCGGCCCGTCAGTTCGGTCACGCGCTCGCGCCCGATCACCGCGTGCGCGCCGTCGTCGCCGAGCTGGCGCGACAGGATCAGCTGGAAATGCGGGTCATCGCGAAACAGCGTGTCGATCGCCTTCGCGACGACCTGCACGATGAACAGGTCGTGCGACGCCATCTTCGTGTAGTAGTCGGCGACGGCGGCGAGCTCGTCCGCGCCGTGCGGCTCGCGCGGCGGCGTCGCCAGTTTGTCAGGGAAGCCGGGGCGATGGCGTCGTGCGACGTCCAGAAACAGGGCTTCCTCGAATTGTCCGTTCCATTCGCGCGGCGCGCCGATGGGCAAGGTCATGGGTATCGTTCTCTCAGGGTCTCAATGAAAAGAGCCGGCGCTCGTGGCGCCGCTCAGGTACGCCGGGTCACGCGTCGGACCAGGCGGTCGCCCGTGATTTGCACGGCCGAAACGAGTGCGATCAGGATCACGATCACGGTCACCATGACGGTGGTGTCGAAACGCTGATAGCCATAACGGATCGCGAGATCGCCGAGCCCGCCCGCGCCGACTGCGCCCGCCATCGCGGTCGAGCCGATCAGCGCGACGACGGTGATCGTGAAACCGCCGAGCATGCCGGGCAACGCCTCCGGCAACAGCACGTGCCACACGATGTGGCGGCGTTTCGCGCCCATCGCGAGCGCGGCCTCGATCAGCCCGCAATCGACTTCGCGCAGGCTCACTTCCGCAATCCGCGCGAAGAATGGAATCGCCGCGATCGACAGCGGCACGACGGCCGCCCACACGCCGATCGTCGTGCCGATCAGCACGCGCGTGAACGGCAGGAGCGCGACGAGCAGGATGATGAACGGTGTCGAGCGGAACACGTTGACGAGCGCGCCGAGCACCGCGTTCAGGCCACGCCGCGCGTAAATGCCGCCGGGCGCGGTCGTCACCAGGATCACCGCGAGCGGGATGCCGATCAGCGCGGCGATCGCGGCCGACGCGGCGACCATCGACAGCGTGTCGCGGATCGCGTCGAGCAGTTCGGGCCACCAGAGTTCAAACATAGCCGAGCACCTCCGCATGATTCGCGTGGCGGCGCGCGCGCTCGAGCAACGCGGCGACCGCGCCGCCGCGTGCCGGCGGGTGGCCGGCGTCGTCCGCGCGCGGCGACGCCGCGATCACGAGGCGCCCCTGCGCATGCCCCTGAATGCGCTCGATCCCGCCGTGCAGGAAGCGCACCGAGCCGCCGAGCGCCGCCGCGAGCGCGCCGACGTCCGGCTCGCCGCTGCTTTCGCCCGTATAACGGACGTCCAGCACGACTTGCGCGCCGTCGGGCAGCGCGGCCAGCTCGGGCAACGGCTGCACGCGCGCGGCGAGTTCGGCCGGCAGGTCGTGCACGAGCGTGCTGAGCAGGGCACGCGTCGCGCCGTGGCGCGGATCGCCGAACACGCGCCACACCGGGCCCGTTTCGACGACCTCGCCCTGTTCGATCACCGCGACCGTGTCGCACACCGCGCGGATCACTTCCATCTCGTGCGTGATCAGCACGATCGTCAGTCCGAGGCGGCGGTTGATGTCGGCGAGCAGCGCGAGGATCGATTGCGTCGTCTCGGGGTCGAGCGCCGACGTGGCCTCGTCGCACAGCAGCACTTCCGGGTCGTGCACCAGCGCCCGCGCGATGCCGACGCGCTGCTTCTGGCCGCCCGACAGGCTCGCCGGATACGCGTCGCGTTTCGCGGCCAGCCCGACGAGATCGAGCAGCGCCTCGGCCTTGCGCGTGCGCTCGGCCTTCGGCACGCCGGCGATCTTCAGCGGCAGCGCGACGTTCTCGAACACCGTCTTCGCCGACAGCAGGTTGAAATGCTGGAACACCATGCCGGTGCGACGCCGCAGCGCGACGAGCCCGTCCTCGTCGAGCGTGCCGACGTCGACGCCCTGCACGCGCACGCTGCCCGAACTCGGACGTTCGAGGCCGTTCACGAGCCGCAGCAGCGTCGACTTGCCGGCACCGCTGCGGCCGATGATGCCGAACACCTCGCCGCGCCGCACGTCGAGCGTCACGTCGCGCAGCGCGGCGGCCTGGCCGCGCGGCGTCGCGAACACCTTGCCGACGTGTGCGAACGACACGGCGGCGGCGCCGTCGGCCCGCGCGGCCGCTGCGTTACGCGAATCATGCGCGTCATGCACCTCATGCACGTCCGCACCCGCACCGGCGCGCACGGCCGATGCCTCGATGAAACCCAGCGTGTCGAACAATTGCGTCATCGCTTCGCTCCGTCACGTTCATGCATGCGCGGGATGCCCGGGTTCGGGCGCCGGCACGGCGGCCGGCCGGTGCTGCGCGCCCGTGTGCCACGCGGGCAGCCGCGCGCCGGCGCCGAACAGCTTCTCGCGCAGCGTCGGCGCGGGATCGTAGTCTTCCTTGTAGATGCCGCGGTTCTGCAGCTCGGGCACGACCCAGTCGACGAAATCCTCGAACGACTCGGGCATCACGGTGCGCGTCAGGTTGAAACCGTCGATGCCCGTTTCGTCGATCCACGACTGCAGTTCGTCCGCGACTTGCGACGGCGAGCCGACGATCGGCGCATAGCGGCCGCCGAGCGACATCTGTTCGAGCATCCGGCGCACGGTCCACGTGCCGGTCGTGCTCTTGCGCGAGATCGCGTCGACGGCCGACTGGATCGAGTCGGTCTTCACGTACGAAATCGGCTCGTCGAGGCCGTACTTCGCGAAATCGATGCCGGTCGAGCTCGCGAAATGCGCGAGGCCGGCTTCCGGGCTCGCATAGCGCCGGTATTCGTCGAACTTCTCGCGCGCGAGCCGCTCGGTTTCGGCGGTCACGACGCTCACGCCCGCGAAAATCTTGATCGATGCGGGATCGCGCCCCTGCCGCGCGGCGGCTGCGCGAATATCCAGCGCCGCCGCGCGCGCCGCGGCCTTGCTCTGCCCGTTCACGAACACGCACTCCGCATGCCGCCCCGCGAACTCGACGCCGCGCGCGGACGAGCCGGCCTGGTACAGCACCGGCGTGCGCTGCAGCGACGGCTCGCTCAGGTGGATCGCGTCGACCGAATAGAACGGCCCGTCGTGCTTCACGCGCCGCACCTTGCCAGGCTGCGCGAACACGCGCGCCTGCGTGTCGCGGATCACCGCGTCGTCGTCCCAGCTCTGTTCCCACAGCTTGTAGACGACGTCCATGTAGTCGTCCGCGCGTTCGTAGCGGTCGTCGTGGCCGATCTGCTGTGCGAGGCCCATCCCGCGCGCGGCGCTGTCGAGATAGCCGGTCACGATGTTCCAGCCGATGCGCCCCTTCGTCAGGTGATCGAGCGTCGACATGCGGCGCGCGAACAGGTAAGGCGGCTCGTAGGTCAGGTTCGCGGTCACGCCGAAGCCGAGATGTTGCGTGACCTGCGCCATCGCGGGCACGAGCAGCAGCGGATCGTTGACGGGCACCTGCACCGATTCGCGCAGCGCGGCGTCCGGGCCGCCGCCGAACACGTCGTACACGCCGACGATGTCCGCGAGAAAGATCCCGTCGAA
The DNA here is from genome assembly GCF_003853805.1 of Burkholderia sp. Bp8994. Taxonomy (NCBI): domain Bacteria; kingdom Pseudomonadati; phylum Pseudomonadota; class Betaproteobacteria; order Burkholderiales; family Burkholderiaceae; genus Burkholderia; species Burkholderia sp. Bp8994. Next base: position 17,321 of record NZ_QTQH01000034.1, on the reverse strand, counting down.
CTTGCCGCGTTCGAGCGTCCTCGCGAGATCGGCCCAGTAGTCCAGATCGGTGTAGTGCGCGGAGCGGTCGCGCGGATGCGTCCACAACCCGTGGTTGATGTGCCCGACGCAGTTCATGTTGAACGCGTTGAGCAGGATCTTCTTGCGGTTCGCCGTCGTCATGTCGCCTCCGTCACCACGCGATCGCGTACAGCGAGCCGAACGCGTTGTCGAGCGCACGGCGCACCGCCGGCGAATGCTGGTAGATCGCGATGAACTTGCGGATGCGCGCGTCGTTCACGCTCTCGGGCCGCACGACCCACTGGATCGCGAAGTTCTTGTTCTCGGTGCCGTCGAACAGCAGCGCGCTGTTCGGGTCGGTCGTGCCGGCGAGCTTGATGAAGCTCGGATAGCCCTGCGCGAGGTCGACGTCATCGAGCGAGCGCGCGAGCTGCGACGCTTCGAGCGGGATGATCTTCAGGTGTTTCGGGTTGGACACGATGTCGTGCGTCGTCGCGCGGTAGTCGGCGCCCGGCTTCAGCGTGATGAGGCCCGCGCGCTGCAGCAGCAGCAGCCCGCGCCCGCCGTTCACCGGGTCGTTCGCGATCGCGACACGCGCGCCGTCCTTCAGCTCGTCGAAGCGCTTCACCTTCTTCGAGTAGAGGCCGATCTTCATGATCGTGCCCGGCGCGATCGACACGAAGTTGTAACCGCCCTGCTTCTTCGCGTTCTCGAGAAACGGGATGTGCTGGAAGTAGTTGACGTCGATGTCCTTGTTCGCGAGCGCCGCGTTCGGCGTGTTCCAGTCGGTGAACTCGACGATCTTCACGTCGAGGCCCTGCTCCTTCGCCTCCTTCGCGGCAATCTTCAGCGCGTCGATCTGCGGGCTCGTCGAGATGCCGACCTTCAGCGGCGCGGTGTCGGCACGGGCGCCGTTCAGCATCAGGACGCCGAGCAGCGCGGCTGCCAGCAGGCGGGCCACGCGGCCGGAGGAAAAGCGGGCGGAAAAAACGGCATGCAGCATGGGAACCACTCTCCTGTCCAAAGACGGTATCGACGGATGAGCGGCGCCGCGGCGAACGCGCGGGCGTTCTCCGGACAGTCGTCGTCACATCGGAAAAAGATCAGCCGATGATAGAGAGCGGCAGGAAGGCGGTCTACGAAGCGATTGTGCGAAGAAAATCGCGTGCGGCGATATGGCGCCACGGCGCGCGTCCGATGCGCGGGCGGCCGCCCCGCCGGCCATCGGGCCGAAATCTCGGCCTGCCCGCCGGGCGAATTCCGAAATCTCGGCCAGCCGGGTGTTGCCATCCTTTCCCCAGACGAAACAAAATCCTTATAAATCAATGCCCTAAAAATATTCCGGCAGGCCGGAATGCTTGGCACGGGGGTTGCATTAAGAGACGCCACACGATGCCGCGTAGCAATGCGGGCATTCCAAACATCAGGAGACACGTCTTGCAGACCTCAATCCCCACCCAATCCCGTCCGGAGGCACTTGCCGAAGCCGGTCCCGCCACGCGCACACGCTTCTGGCCGGAAGGCTGGTGGAAGCTGATGGAAATCCGCATCGGCATCATCCCTCTGCCGGTCTACGTGATCCTGTTCGGGCTGATCGTCGGCTTCGCGGTGACGGGCAAGGTGCCCGGCGAGATCTCGATGGCGATCGCCGTGCTCGCGTTCTTCGGCTTCACCTGCGCGGAACTCGGCAAGCGCCTGCCGCTCTTGCGCAACATCGGCGCGGCCGCGATCTTCGCGACCTTCGTGCCGTCGGCGCTCACCTACTACCACGTGCTGCCGAAGCCGGTGCTGAACCTCACCGTCGAGTTCACGAAGTCGACCAACTTCCTGTACCTGTTCATCGCGTCGATCATCGTCGGCAGCATCCTGAGCATGGACCGGCGCGTGCTGATCCAGGGCTTCGTGAAGATCTTCATTCCGCTCGCCGCCGGTTCGGTCGCGGCCGCGATCGTCGGCACGGCGGTCGGCACCGCGCTCGGCCTCGGCGCGCGCCACACGCTGCTGTACATCGTCGTGCCGATCATGGCGGGCGGCGTCGGCGAAGGTGCGATTCCGCTGTCGATCGGCTATTCGGAACTGATGCACCTGCCGCAGGGCGAGATGTTCGCGATGGTGCTGCCGCCGGTGATGCTCGGCAGCCTGACCGCGATCATCCTGTCGGGCGCGCTCGACATGCTCGGCAAGCGCCTGCCGCACCTGACCGGCAACGGTCGCCTGCAGGTCGGCGAAAGCGGCGACATGACGCCGGAAAGCGAGGAGATCCGCGGCCACGTCGACGTCACGCACATCGCGGGCGCCGGCATCACGGCGATCACGCTGTACCTCGTCGGCCTGATGGCGCACAAGCTGTTCGGCCTGCCCGCGCCGGTCGCGATGCTGTTCCTCGCGGTGCTGGTGAAGCTCGCGCGCGCGGTGTCGCCGCCGCTGCAGGAAGGCGCGTTCGTCGTCTACAAGTTCTTCTCGACCGCCGTCACGTACCCGCTGCTGTTCGCGATCGGCGTCGCGATGACGCCGTGGGACAAGCTGACCGCCGCCTTCACGATCGTCAACGTCGTCACGATCGTGTCGACCGTCGCGACGCTGATGGGCACCGGTTTCGTGGTCGGCCGCCTGCTGAAGATGTACCCTATCGACACCGCAATCGTGAACGCCTGCCACAGCGGGCAAGGCGGCACCGGCGACGTCGCGATCCTGACCGCCGCGAACCGGATGCAGCTGATGCCGTTCGCGCAGATCGCCACGCGCATCGGCGGCGCGATCGTCGTCACCGTGACGCTGATCCTGGTCGCGCATTTCGGATGACGCGCCGCTGCGCGCACTGTCGCGCAGGCTGCTTCGCACGCGCCGCCGCCGGCTTTGCCGGCGCGCGGCGCGCGTCGTTGTGGCGGGGCGTTTGGGACGGCCGGAGTTGCGGACGGCCGGTCTCGGACGGCCGGTTGCGGGCATCGATGAGGGCGAACGTGCAGAAGAGCTTCAAGGGAATCCCGTGGTGGGGCTGGGCGTCGGCCGCCGTGCTGTATGTCGGCGTGGCGGGCGCGGCGGTCGATTTCGCGTGGGAACGCGCGATCGACGCGCTCGAGGAAACCGGCGCGCACCGGCTCGACCTGTATGCGTCGAGCCTCAAGAGCGAACTCGGCCGCTTCGAGATCCTGCCCGGCCTGGTCGCCCGGCAAGACGGCGTGCGCGCGCTGCTGCGGGCCGCGCCGCAAGACCGGCCCGCGCTCGCGCACACGGTGGACACGTATCTCGAAGCCGTGAACCGCGACGCGGGCAGCGGCGCCGTCGACGTGATCGACCTGCGGGGCGAAGTGATCGCCGCCAGCAACTGGAACGAGACGATCAGCTTCGTCGGCACCAACGTGTCGTACCGGCCGTACTTCAAGGATGCCCTGGCGCACGGCAGCGGCCGCTTCTTCGGGATCGGCACCAACACCGGCGTGCCGGGCGTCTACTTCGCGAGCGCGGTGCGCGACGGTGGCGTGCCGATCGGCGCGGCGGCCGTGAAGATCAGCGTCGACCCGCTCGAATCCGCGTGGCGCGCGCCGGGCGTCGCCGCGATGGTGGTCGACGGCAACGGCGTGATCGTGATCTCGACCGAGCCGGCGTGGAAGTTCACCGCGCTGCGCCCGATCACCGCGCAGCAGCAGCGCGACATCCAGGCGTCGCGGCAATACGCGGGCCGCACGGTCGACATGCTGCCCTACCGCCACCTCGGCGACCGCAGCGCCGCCGCATGGTTCGGCACGTTCCCCGATCCGCGTCACGCCGGCCGCAGCACGCGCTATCTCGTGATGTCGCGGCCCGCGCCGCAGGCCGGTGATTCGCTGATGGTGCTGCTCGACATCGCCGGCGCGCGGCGCCAGCAGCAGACCGCGTTCGCGTTCGTCACCGGCGCGCTCCTGATCGCCGCGCTGCTGGCCGGCTACGCGATCCAGCGGCGCCGGGCGATCGTCGCGCGGCTGAACGCGCAAGATGCGCTGCGCCGCGCGAACGACCGGCTCGAGCTGACCGTCGCGCAACGCACGGCCGCGCTGACGGCGGCGAACGAGCGGATGCAGCGCGAGATCGTCGAGCGCGAGCGCACCGAGCAGCGGCTGCGCGATTCACAACAGGAAGTCGTGCACGCGGGCAAGCTCGCGGTGCTCGGGCAGATGGCCGCGGGCCTCACGCACGAGCTGAACCAGCCGCTCGTCGCGATCCGCACGCTGTGCGACAACGCGCGTACGTTCTTCGAGCGCGGCCAGCCGGCGCCGGCGTATGCGAATCTCGAACGGATCGGCAAGCTCGTCGACAGCATGGCCGTGCTCACCGGCGAGCTGAAGACCTTCGCGCGCAAACCCGACGTCGAGCGCGTCGCGGTGTCGCTGAACGAGGCCGTCGCGCATGCGCGCCTCATCTACGATGCGCGGATCCGCGACGAAGGCGTGCAGCTCGACGTGAACATCGCGCCCGGCACGACGGTGTCCGCGGAATCGAGCCAGTTGCAGCAGGTGATCGTGAACCTGCTCGGCAACGCGCTCGACGCGGTGCACGACGCGCCGGTGCGGCGCATCGTGATCGAAGCCGCCGGGCCGGACGACGCCGGCCGCGTGCGCTTCTCGGTGGCCGACAGCGGCGCGGGCATCGCGCCCGACGTGCTGCCGCACCTGTTCGAGCCGTTCGTCACGACCAAGCCGCGCGGCCAGGGCCTCGGGCTCGGCCTCGCGATCACGTCGCGCATCGTCGAGGCGTTCGGCGCGAAGATCGCCGCGACGAACCGCGACGAAGGCGGCGCGCAGTTCAGTATCGAATTCGCGGCGGCGACGCCGCAACAGAGGATAGAGCATGGAAGATGAGATTCGCGTGCTGGTCGTCGAGGACGATGAAAACGTCCGGATCGGCGTCGAGCAGGCCGTCGCGCTCGCCGGGTTCCCGGTCGACGCATTCGCTTCGGCCGCCGACGCGCTCGCGCACGTCGCGCCGGGCGCCCCCGTCGTGATCGTGTCGGACGTGCGGATGCCCGGCATCGATGGGCTGCAGCTGCTCGACCGCGTGATGGCTCTCGATGCGCAGATTCCGGTCGTGCTGATCAGCGGCCACGCGGACATTTCGACGGCCGTCGGCGCGATGCAGGTCGGCGCATACGACTTCATCGAGAAGCCGTTTTCGTCGGACGTGATCGCGGGGCGCGTCGCGCGCGCGGTCGAGAAGCGCCGCCTGACGCTCGAGGTGCAGGGGCTGCGCGCGGCGCTGAACAACTGGCAGGGCATCGAGGCGTTCGTGCTCGGCAAGTCGCCCGCGATGGCCGACGTGCGCAAGAAGATCCTGCGGCTCGCCGATACGTCGGTGTCGGTGCTGATCACCGGCGAGACGGGCACCGGCAAGGAACTGATCGCACGCAGCCTGCACGACTTCGGCGGCCGGCGCGATGCCCATTTCGTCGCGCTGAATTGCGGCGGCCTGCCCGAGCAGGTGTTCGAGAGCGAGCTGTTCGGCCATGAGGCCGGCGCATTCACCGGCGCGATCAAGAAGCGCATCGGCAAGATCGAATGGGCGCACGGCGGCACGCTGTTCCTCGACGAGATCGAGACGATGCCGATTCCGCTGCAGATCAAGATGTTGCGCGTGCTGCAGGAGCGCGTGGTCGAGCGGCTCGGCGCGAACGAGCTGATTCCGGTCGACTGCCGCGTGGTGGCCGCATCGAAGGCCGATCTCGCCGAACTCGCGGCCGACGGGCGCTTCCGCGCGGACTTGCTGTATCGGCTCAACGTCGCGCAGATCGAGCTGCCGCCGCTGCGCGAGCGGCGCGAGGACGTGCCGCTGCTGTTCGAGCATTTCGTGCTCGCTGCCGCACGGCGCTTCGGGCAGCCGGCGCCGGTCGTCACGGCTGCGCAGGTGTCCGAACTGATGACGCATGCATGGCCCGGCAACGTGCGCGAATTGCAGAACGTGGCCGATCGCTTCGTGCTCGGGTTGACCGGCGACAGCCTGCTGTCGTCCGGCGGCGCGCCGGCGGCCGGCGGCACGCTTGCCGAGCAGATGGCGTATTTCGAGCGGATGCTGATCGAAGACATGCTGCGGCGTCACAACGGCAACGTGGCGGACGCGAGCGTCGCGCTCGGCATGCCGAAGAAGACGCTTTATCACAAGCTGCGCAACCTGCGGATTCCCGCGCGCGGCGACGCGGCGGCCGACGGCGGCGAATGACGCGAACGAGGATACGCAGAACAGCATGGATCGCATCGAAGTCACCGAACACGGCCGCATCGACGGCCACCTGATCCGCGGCGTCACGCGCGCGCAGAAAACCTTCCGACCGAGCGACTGGCCCGAGCGCCTCGCGGGTGTCATCACGCTGTTCGTCGGCGAGCGGCGGCCCGGCTATCCGTGCGCACTGTCGCGGCTCGCGATGCCGGTCGTCGACGGCAACGTCAAATGCCTGTTCGTGTCGGACGAATTGCGCGACGTATGCGCCGACGCGTTCGACTTCGCGATGCAGTTCGCCGCCGACAACGACCTTCCGGTCGAGCTTCAGACCGCACCCGCGCTGGCGGTGCGGAGCGCCTGAGCAAAAAGCGCGGTCACGCGATCGGCGCGCCCCTCATTGAACGTCTTGAGGCTCGCGACATATGTTTGGCCGTTTTCATGGCCGAGAATGAGGCCCCGCTACGATCGGGCGCCGCAGTCTCCTGGATCAGGCGCCACGCATTCGCTTTCTCGAACAACGCCCGGAAAGCATCAAGCGCCACGCGCGCCAGCATCGGGTTCGGCAGGGGTTTCGTATCGCACTCGCTTGGCCAAGTGAAATCACTTGGCCATGTTAAATAACATGGCCAAGTCATGACCATCGCCGGCGCGCCGCAAGCGTTGCTCGATTCGGCACCGCTTTCACTCGTCATTGTCGATGCCCGGCTCATTGTTCATGGCACCGGCCGAGACCTTCGCACATTCGGGGACGGAACATTAACGTACCCGATCCGTTACTCGACTCGTTCGCTGTCTCTCAGCCGGACAAGGGTTTTCAGCCGAGCCATCAATAAAATTGATCGTCACGATGAAAATTATGCGTTTTCCTTGCAGCTTGCCGTGAGGCATAGTTGCGACGTGATGACGCACCCATTGAGTTTTCAGTCATGAACATGCGAATCGAGCCTTCGGTGCTCGCGAACCCCGACCTGCAATTTGCGACGCTTTCGTCAGGCATCAGCCTGCCGTATGTCGAGCGGGGCAGCGGCGCGCCGATGGTGTTCGTGCACGGATCGTTGTGCGACTACCGTTACTGGGATCCGCAACTCGCGTCGCTGTCGGCCCACTACCGCTGCATCGCGCCGAGCCTGAGCCATTACTGGCCGGCCGTCGAGGCGGGCATCCAGGACGAGTTCAGCTGGCAGAACCACGTCGACGAGCTCGCCGAATTCATCGACGCGCTCGATCTCGGCCCCGTGCATCTCGTCGGCCACTCGCGTGGCGGCAGCGTCGCGTTCAACGTCGCGCGCCAGCATCCGCAGCTCGTCGACACGCTGACGCTCGCCGATCCGGGCGGCCCGCTGCAACAGCCGGGCGTGCGCGAAGCCGCGCTGCCGGCCGCCGCGATCGCGCTGCGCACGCAGGCCGTGAATCTGATCGGGCAAGGCGAAGTGGAAGCCGGCCTCGAGATGTTCGTCGACTCGGTGAGCCTGCCGGGCGCGTGGAAGAAGAGCACGTCGCGCTTTCGCACGATGGCGATCGACAACGCGAGCACGCTGCCGAAGCAGCTGCAGGATCCGCTGCCCGCGTATTCGCAGCACACGGCATCGGATATCGCGTGCCGCACGCTGCTGATCGACGGCCAGCGCAGCCCGAAGATGTTCCGCAACAACGTCGACACGCTTTCGCAGTGGATCGGCGATGCGCAACGGCAGACCGTCGCCGGTGCGTCGCACGGGATGAACGCGGCGAGCCCCGCCGTGTTCAACCGCTACGTGCACGAGTTCGTCGCGGCATAAGTTCACGGGCGGCGTTCGTGTCGCCCGACTTTCCTGCTTCAACCGGTTCAAAGACGGTGCGGGTCCGGGCTGCATCGCTTCTCGTTGGCAGGCGCCGGTCGACTTGACCGTTAGTTGCAACACTCGCCCCCCACACACCACAATCACCAAGCAAAAACCCCGGTCACGCAGGCTTGCGCCCACGTACCGGGGTTCGATTCGTCGACGACCGGGCGGGCGGTGCATCGTATCGCCCGTCGTCGCGCACGCTCAACGCGCGGCCACCGCCTCCTTGACGGACGACGCCGCATCGCCGACCGCCGTCGGCGCCGCGCCCCATCCGCCGCCCAGCGCACGGATCAGGTTCACGGTCGACACGGCCTGCGCCCCGGTCAGCTGGTTCGCCTGCAATTGCGACTGCAGCACCGACCGTTCGCTGTCGATCACGTCGAGATAGGCCACTTCGCCTTCCTGATACTGCGTCCGCGACAGCGTCGCCGCACGGCGCGACGCATTGACGGCCGCATCCTGCGCGCGAATCTGGTCGTCGAGCAGACGCAGGTCGGCGAGATTGTCCTCGACCTCGCGGAACGCGACGAGCACCTGCTGCCGGTAGTTCGCGACCTGCTCGTCGTACTGCGCGCGCGCCTGCTGCACGCCGGCCGCCCGCCGCCCGCCGTCGAACAGCGGCAGCGTCAGCGCGGTGCCGGCGAACGGCCCGAGCAGGAACGTGCGGCTCGACCACATGAACAGGTTGCCGAGCGTCGACGCCTCATAGCCGAATGCACCCGTGATATCCAGCTTCGGGAAGTACGCCGACTTCGCGAGACCGATCCGCGCGTTCGCGGCCGCCATCGCGCGCTCGGCCGCCGACACGTCCGGGCGGCGTTCGAGCAATGCCGACGGCAGACCCGGCGGGACCTTCACCGCGACCGGCACGATCGGCGTTTCCTTGAACGCGAAGTCCGCGGGCGCCTTGCCGAGCAGGATCGCGAGCGCATGCTCGGACGCCGCGCGCCGGCGCGCGACGCCGACCGCATCGGCCTGCGCGGTTGCCAGCTCGTTCTTCGCGCGCGACACGTCGAGCTCGCTGATGTCGCCTTCGTTGAAGCGGCGCTGTACGAGCTTCAGCGCCTGATCACGCAGTTCGACCGTGCGGCGGTACAGGTCCTGGTCCGAGTCGAGCTGGCGCAGTTCGAAGTAGTTCTGCGCGACGTCCGCCTGCAGCGCGAGCTGCACCGAGCGGAACAGCGCCTCGCTCTGCGCCTGGTCGGCACGCGACGCCTCGACGTTGCGGCTCACGCGGCCGAACAGGTCGGCCTCGTACGACACCGTGCCCTGCGCGCGCCACAGCGTCGCGGTGGTCGGGCCCGTGCCCTGCGGCTGGAACTGCGACGCCGACGACAGCCCTTCGCGCGTCGGCCCGAACCCGGCGCCGACCTGCGGAAACCACTGCGAGCGCGCGGTGCGGGTCGCCGCACGCGCTTCCTCGACGCGCGCCGCCGCGGCCTTCAGGTTCTGGTTCGCGGCGAGCGCCTGCGACTCGAGCGAGTCGAGCACCGGATCGCCGAACACCTTCCACCATTCGCCGCGATGCTCGCCGTCCGCCGGTTCGGCGGTCTTCCACGTGCCGGCCTGTTCGCCGGCCGCGAGCGTCGGCGCTTCCTTGAACGCCGCGGGCGTCGACACGTCCGGGCGCTTGTAGTCGGGCCCCACCGCGCACGCGGCGAGCAGCGTCGCGAGCAGGGTGCTCGCGGCCGCCACCTTCGCGAAGCGCATCAGGCCATTCGTGTTGTGCATGTTGTCCATCTTGTTGTCCTCAAGCATCCGTAGCCGGCGCACCGGAAGGCGACACGCCATAACCGGCCGAGTCCTTGCCCGCGACGTGGATCTTGCCGCCCGCCAGCGTGCGCAGCACGACGTAGAACACCGGCGTCAGCATCAGCCCGAACAGCGTCACGCCGAGCATCCCGAAGAACACCGCGACACCCATCGCATGGCGCATTTCCGAACCCGCCCCCGTCGACGTGACGAGCGGCACGACACCCATGATGAAGGCGATCGATGTCATCAATATCGGGCGCAGCCGCAGCCGGCTCGCCTCGATCGCGGCCTCGAACGGCGTCCTGCCGTCATGCTCCAGTTCGCGTGCGAATTCGACGATCAGGATCGCGTTCTTCGCGGACAGCCCCACCAGCACCATCAAGCCGATCTGCGTGAAGATGTTGTTGTCGCCCTGCGTGAGCCACACACCCGTCAGCGCCGACAGAATGCTCATCGGCACGATCAGGATCACCGCGAGCGGCAGCGTCAGGCTTTCATACAGCGCGGCGAGCACGAGGAACACGAGCAGCACGCTGATCGGGAACACGTACATCGCCGAATCGCCTGCCAGGATCTGCTGGTACGTGAGGTCGGTCCATTCGAACCGCACGCCGCGCGGCAGCGTTTCATGCGCGATACGCTCGATCGCCGCCTGTGCCTGACCCGACGAGAAGCCCGGCGCCGGGCCGCCGTTGATGTCGGCTGCGGTGTAGCCGTTGTAGCGCACGACCATTTCCGGGCCGAACGTCGGCGTCACCGTGACGAGCGACGACAGCGGCACCATTTCGCCACGGTCGTTGCGCGTCTTCAGCTGCAGGATGTCGTCCGCGCGCTGACGGAACGGTGCATCGGCCTGCACGCGCACCTGGTACACGCGTCCGAAGCGGTTGAAGTCGTTCACGTACAGCGAGCCGAGATACACCTGCATCGTGTTGAACACGTCGGTGACCGGCACGCCGAGCTGCTTCGCCTTCACGCGGTCGAGATCGACATTCAGCTGCGGCACGTTGATCTGGTAGCTCGTAAACAACGGGCCCAGCTCAGGCGCCTGCTGCGCGCGCTTGATGAAGTCGTTGGTCGCATCCGACAGCTTCGCGTAGCCGACCGCGCCGCGATCCTCGATCTGCATCTTGAACCCGCCGAGCGTGCCGAGGCCGAGCACCGGCGGCGGCGGGAACACCGCGACGAACGAATCCTTGATCGCACCGTACTGCTGGTTCAGCGCACCGGCGATCGCACCGGCCGACAGCGCCTTGCCGTGCCGCTCCGAGAACGGCTTGAGCGTGACGAACACGATGCCCGCGCTCGAGCTGTTGGTGAAGCCGTTCACCGACAGCCCCGGGAACGCGACCGCGCTCTCGACGCCCGGCTGCTTCAGCGCGATCGAACCCATGTCGCGGATCACCTTCTCGGTGCGGTCGAGCGACGCGCCGTTCGGCAGCTGCGCGAACGCGATCAGGTATTCCTTGTCCTGCGCGGGCACGAAGCCGCCCGGCACGACCTTCGACACGAGCACGGTCGCACCCACCAGCACGAGGTACACGCCGAGCATCAGGGTCTTGCGCGACAGCACGCCGCGCACGCCGCGGCCGTAGTTCTCCGCGCCGCGATGGAACACCTTGTTGAAGCCGCGGAAGAAGCCGCCGAGCACGCGGTTCATCACGCGCGTGAGCCAGTCTTCCTTGTCGCCGTGGCCCTTCAGCAGGATCGCGGACAGCGCCGGCGACAGCGTCAGCGAGTTGAACGCCGAGATCACCGTCGAGATCGCGATCGTCATCGCGAACTGCTTGTAGAACTGGCCGGTCAGGCCCGACATGAACGCGAGCGGCACGAACACGGCGACGAGCGTCAGCGCGATCGCGATGATCGGCCCGCTCACTTCCTGCATCGCCTTGTAGGTCGCCGCCCGCGCGTTCATCCCGCTCTCGATGTTGCGCTCGACGTTCTCGACCACCACGATCGCATCGTCGACCACGATCCCGATCGCGAGCACCATCCCGAACAGCGACAGCGCGTTGATCGAATACCCGAACGCCAGCAGCAGCGAGAACGTGCCGATGATCGACACCGGCACCGCGATCAGCGGAATCAGCGACGCGCGCCAGGTCTGCAGGAACACGATCACGACGATCACGACCAGCGCGATCGCTTCGAGCAGCGTGTGCACCACGGCCTTGATCGACGAGCGCACGAACTGCGTCGGGTCATAGACGATCTTGTAGTCGACGCCGGCCGGCATGTCCTGCTTCAGCTCGGCCATCGTCTTGCGCACTTCGTCGGAGATCTGCAGCGAGTTCGCGCCCGGCGACTGGTTGATCGCCATCGCGACGGCCGGCTTGTTGTCGAGCAGCGAGCGCAGCCCGTACTCGGACGCGTCCAGCTCGATGCGCGCGATGTCGCGCAGATGCGTGACGCCGCCGTCCGGCGTCGTCTTCACGACGATGTCGCCGAACTCGTCTTCCGTCTGCAGACGGCCACGCGCGTTCACCGACAGTTGCAGCGGCGTGCCGGGCAGCGACGGCGACGCGCCGATCACGCCGGCCGCGACCTGCACGTTCTGCTCGCGGATGGCCTGCACGACGTCCTCGGCCGACAGTCCGCGCTGCGCGACCTTCTGCGGATCGAGCCACACGCGCATCGCGTAGTCGCCCGAACCCCACAGCTGCACCTGGCCGACGCCCTGGATCCGCGACAGGCGATCCTTCACGTTGATCAGCGCGTAGTTGCGCAGGTAGGTCATGTCGTAGCGGTTGTCCGGCGAGATCAGGTGGACCACCATCGTCAGCGTCGGCGAGCTCTTCACCGTGGTGATGCCGAGCCGCTGCACGTCTTCCGGCAGGCGCGGCAACGCCTGGTTCACGCGGTTCTGCACGAGCTGCGTGGCCTTGTCCGGATCGGTGCCGAGCTTGAACGTGACGGTGATCGTCATGTTGCCGTCGCTGTTCGCCTGCGACTGCATGTAGAGCATGTCCTCGACGCCGTTGATCTGCTCTTCCAGCGGCGACGCGACCGTCTCGGCGATCACTTTCGGGTTCGCGCCCGGATACTGCGCCTTCACGATCACGGACGGCGGCACGACTTCCGGATACTCCGAAATCGGCAGCAGGAACATCGCGATCACCCCGCCGAGCAGGACGATCACCGATAGGACTCCTGCAAAGATCGGCCGGTCGATAAAGAATTTGGAAATGTTCATGGGTTGCTCTGTCTGGTTGAACGCGGAAATCGAAGCGGCGGGCCGCTTACGATTCCGCCTTCGCCGGTGCGGCCGGCTTCGCGTTGTCCGCGAGCGGCGCGGACGGCGCATCGCCGCCCGTCATCGGGACCATGTGCGGCTTCACCTGCTCGCCCGGCCGCACGCGCTGCGTGCCGTTCACGATCACGCGATCGCCGGCGGCGAGGCCACTCACGATCACGCGCCGGTTGCCGTGCTGCATGCCCTGCTGCACTTCGCGATACGACACGCGGCCCTGCTGGTCGACGACGAACACGAACTTCTTGTCCTGGTCGGTGTTGATCGCCGCATCGTCGACGAGCAGCGCCTCGTGCGGTGCGCTGCCGCCCACCTTCACGCGCGCGTAGAGCCCGGGGACGAGCGTGCCGTCCGCGTTGTCGAAGCGCGCGCGCACGCGGATCGTGCCGGACGACGTGTCGAGCCGGTTGTCGACCGAGTCGATCTCGCCGCTGCGCGAGTAGCCGGTTTCATTCGCGAGGCCGAGCTCGACCGGCACCTTGCGGCCGTTGCGCGCGCCGTTGATGTATTGCAGGTAGGTCTGCTCGTCCGCGTCGAACGACGCGTAGATCGGCGACACCGACACCAGCGTCGTCAGCGGCGCGGCGGACGCGCCGGCCGACACGACGTTGCCGAGCGTGATTTCCGCGCGCGACACTCGGCCCGACACGGGTGCGGTGATGCGCGTATAGCCGAGGTTGATGCGCGCCGTTTCCAGCGCGGCTTCGGCGGCCTTCAGGTTCGCCGTCGCTTCGCGCGCCGCGTTCTGCTTCTCGTCGTAGTCGCGCTTCGCGATCGCGTTGTCGCCGATCAAGCGCTGCGCGCGCTGCCAGTCGCTTTGCGCATAGCCGTTGCGGGCCTGCGCGGCGGCGAGCTGCGCGGCCGCGCGGTCGGTTTCCGCCTGGTACGGGCGCGGATCGATCACGAACAGCACGTCGCCCTTCTTCACGAGCGCGCCGTCCTTGAAGTTCACCGCGACGATCGTGCCCGACACCTGCGGGCGCACGTCGACTTTCTCGACCGCCTCGAGGCGGCCCGAATAGCCTTGCCAGTCGGTGACGGTCTGCGGCACGACGGTCGCGACGTCGACTTCGGGCAGCGGCGCTGCCGCCTTTTCGGGCGCGTTCGCGTTCACGCGCATCGCGCCGAACGTGCCGAGGCCGACGACGGCGAGCGTCGCGATCGCCGCGGTCGCGATTCGGGAGCGGGAGGTGCGTAGGATGGCCATGTGGATCTCCAATAAGCGTGGATTGGTTCTGGTTATTCGGAACGGTTCGGCTGGCGCGCCTGGAAGCGGCACTGGAAGAAGCGCACGGCCTCCTCGAGCGCGGCCTCGTGCGTCGCGAGCGCCGCGTGCGTGACGTCCGGGTAGCGGATCACCTGCGTGAGCACGCCCGATGAAATCAGGCAGCCCGCATATTTCTCCGCTTCGACGTGCAGCACGTCGTTCTGCGCGGTGACGACGAGCGTCGGCGGCAGGCCCGCGAGGCGCACCGATTCGAGCGGCGCCGCATACGGGTGCATGCGCTGCGCCGCCTGCGGCAAATAGGCGCGATAACAGGCCGCGCATTCGCGCGCGGTGATGTCCGACGCAAGGCGTTCGGCGTCGCCGATGCGCGTCATGCTCGGGTCGAGCATCGGCCCGAACAGGGCCTGCGCGGCAATCGACACTTCGCCGCGATCGCGCGCGATGAACGCGAGACAGTTCGCGAGCTGGCCGCCCGCATCGTGCCCCGCGACGCCGATCTTCTTCGGATTGCCGCCGAACGCGCGGGCGCGCGTCGCGGCCCACACGGCCGCGCGATACGCATCCTCCGGCGCGGCCGGAAAAGGAAAGGCCGGCGCGAGCGAATAATCGACCGACACTACGAGAGCCGGTAAGCGTTCTGCTAAAAAGCGCGCGGCGAAATCGGCGTCATCCAGCGTGCCGCGCACGAAACCGCCGCCGTGGAAGTAAAGCACTACCGGCAATCCGGTCTTGTCCGCGCGCCGATAGAGGCGCAGCACGATGTCCTGCGCGTAGCCGGGGATTTCCACCTCCGCGACCGTCAGTGCCGCGCCGGCTCTGGCTTCGGCGGGCAACGCGGCTTTCAGGAATTTGCTGAATTCAGAAGCGTCCATGACGATGCAGCATCCATTTCGAGATGGAACGAATTCTGGGTCCGGCAGACATCCGGATAAATGCCTATAATCCGGCAACACAATTCAACGCCCCCGAACAATCCAGGCTGCGCTTACCCATGAGGTAGCGCAGCCTTGTCGTTCGGGCGGCAAATTAGATTGCGGAGGTTGTGATGGACCGGCTTCAGGCCATGCAGGTGTTTACTCGCGTCGTCGATACAAGCAGCTTCACCAAGGCAGCAGAGTCGCTCAGCCTGCCGCGGGCGTCCGTCACGACGATCATCCAGAATCTCGAAGCCTTCCTCGGCGTGCGGCTGATGCACCGGACCACGCGCCGGCTGTCGCTCACGCCGGACGGGGCCGCGTACTACGAACGCTGCGTGCGGATCCTCGCCGATGTCGAGGAAACCGAAGCAAGCTTCCAGAACAACAACCGCAAGCCGCACGGAAAGTTGCGTATCGACATGCCGGGCTCGATCGGGCGGCTGCTGGTGATTCCGTCGCTGTGCGAATTCCACACGCGCTATCCGGACATCGACCTGCAGCTCGGCCTGTCCGACCGGCCGGTCGACCTGCTGCAGGAAGGCGTCGACTGCGTGATCCGCGTCGGTGCGCTGCAGGATTCGTCGCTGGTTGCGCGCCGGGTCGGATTGTTCGAGTGCGTGTCGGTCGCTGCGCCCGCGTATCTCGAGAAGTTCGGCGAGCCGCGGACGATCGAGGATCTGAACGACCACAAGGCCGTCAACTACTTCTCGAGCCGCACGGGCCGCACGATCGACTGGACGTTCCTGACCGACGGCAAGGAAGTCGAGGTCAAGATGAACGCGATCGTGTCGGTCAACGATGCCGATGCGTACGTGACGTGCGGGCTCGAAGGCTTCGGCCTGATCCAGCCGCCGCTGTTCATGGTGCTGCCGCACCTGCGCGACGGCCGGCTCAAGGAAGTGCTGCCCGGCCTCAAGCCGCTGCCGATGCCGATCTCGGTCGTGTATCCGCACAGCCGGCACCTGTCGCCGAAGGTACGCGTGTTCGTCGACTGGATCGCCGAAGTGTTCGACCGCTGCCCGCTGCTGAGCGGCAAGGGCAGCCTCGACGCGACGTGCAGCAAGCGCACGTTCGAGGAAGCCGAGCGCGCACCGGCGCTCGACACGCCGGTCATCAACGAGTGGGTCGCGTAATCGTCTGAACCGCGGCGCGCGGGCTGTGCGGCCCGCGCGCCGTCCTGCCTTCGCGCCGCCACGGCGTCACGTTCGTGCCGCCTTCCCCGCCCCGCACAGCGCCTTTCCTGAATCCGCATCACACCTTTGCGCCGTGCGCGGCAATCGGCCGCGTGCGTGACGACGCGCGTCGCGCTAAATCGCCGGGAGCCCCGCTGCAGGCGGCTGTGCGCGATTTTCGAGTAACCCTGCCGACAGTACGGATCGCGATTGTTCCACCATCACGACAATTCAATTCGCGTCAGCCGCATTTATCGCGCCGGAACGTCCCCCTAGAGTAAACCCTGTCGCGCACCTCGTTGCGCATCGAACAGATCCCGCTTGACGGGACCGGAGCAAGCGCCGACGCGCCAACTCCGACCAACACAGGAGTTACGTCATGAACCGCCGCCATCTTCTCTCCGCCGTCGCCCTCGCACTCGCCGTGTCCGCACCGGCCTTCGCCGATACGACCACCCCGCACGCAGGCGACTACGCGAACACGTCGTGGTACACGCAGCACAACAACGGCCCGCGCACGCGCGCCGAAGTCAGCGCGGAAGTCGAGCAGGCCCGCCGCGACGGCACGCTGGCCTGGCTGCGCAAGGCGAATTCGTATCCGCAAGGGCTCGAACTCGCGCAAGGCCCGTATCGCCCGACACCGGAAGGCAATCAGCTCGCCGGCGCAGGCCGTTGAGCATCGGTCAACGCGCAACGCCGCGCAGCGGATGATCCGCGGCGCGGCATCGAGACACCGCCATCGAACACCCGATTAGTCAGTTAGTTGCAGGAGCCTGTGATGAACGATCAACTTCCTTCGCCGCTCGATCATTGGGACGACACGACGCCCGTCTGGACGCCGTTCCGTTCCGCGCCGCACGCGCATTGAACTTCGCGTCGATCTCTCGCTGAAGACGCTGGCCGTCAACGGCGCGGCACGCCGTCGCGCCATTCGCCCCAGTGCGTGACGATGTCCTGAACGAGCGGATTGCCCGCGCGGTACAG